>JBBUGP010000147.1:0-2238 GCA_038077895.1 Patescibacteria group bacterium | reverse complement strand
GCTTGAAGTGCAATTCCCTGTCCGGGCACGCCGTAATTGGGCACCTGCGGATCCTCGTGCACGTGCAGGCCAACGCCGTGGCCCACCAAATCGCGAATCACGCTAAAACCGGCCTTTTCCGCGCGGGCTTGGATCGAATAGCCAACATCGCCCATAGCAAGCCCGGGCCGCAATATTTTGAGCGTCTTTTCCAGGCTTTCCTCTGTAACCTGTATCAGTTTTTTTGCCTCGCGGGAAATGCCGCCCACCCCGACCGTTACGGCCATATCCGAAAAATATCCCTGAAAGTTCACGCCCAAATCCAAACCGACGATATCGCCTTCCAAAAGCGTCTGATTTTCTTTCGGAATGCAATGAACCAAATCTTCGTTAACCGAAGTGCAAAGACTCGCCGGATAAGGCTTGCCGCCCCGATCGCGATGCCCCAAAAAAGCCGGTTTCGCTCCCGCGTGCGCGCGGATCTCCTTTTCCGCCAGCTGATCCAAAAACAGAGTGGAAACACCCGGGCGAACCGCCTGGGCGACCAAATTTAAAACCGCGGAAAGAATGTTTCCGCTTTTTTTTATCATCTCTATTTCTTTTTCGGAGTAGATGTGGATCAAATGTTTACTTGCAACTAATCTCTAATTTCCAAGGCCTAATTCCCAATAAAAACCCAAATGATTAAATATCATACCTTGACATTAGACATTTTGTTGGAAATTGGAAATTAGATATTGTTGGAATAAATTAAGCCTTCGCTATCAATCCTCTCCTCTTAAGAACCTGAACAATATCCCTATACACTCTCTCTACCGATTGCTCGCCTCGGATTTTGATCAAGAGCTTCTGCGATTGAAAAAATCTGATAACCGGTAAAGTGCGGCGCCGGTACATTGCCAGTCGTTTCTTTATCGCCTCCGGCGTGTCGTCTTCCCGCTGGAATATCCTGCCGCCGCAAGCCGGACATTTGCCTCCAATCGCAAGCTTTCCGCCCAAAATAAATATCCGATTGCATTTATCGCACTGCCCGCGTAAAGACAGACGTTTTAAGGTCTCGCGCTCGCCGATATCGATAAAAATCACCAAATCGATCGGTCGGCCGAGCTTTGCTAGTCGGCGCAAAAGAATCCGGGTTTCCGAAATTTGCCGGGCGAAGCCGTCTAAAGCCAAACCAGTGGCCGCAGGAATTTTTTTTATATACTGCTCAAACACCTGCAAGAGCTTGGCAACCGGAGTCAGCGTGCCGGTCCGTAATTGCCGGCGCAAATACTTTCCCAGTGGCGTGCTGGTCTTCGCGGTCTGCCTTAAAACTTCGCCGCTGGAAAGATGGCGCATTCGCATTTTTTCGGCTAAAATTTTCGCCTGCGTGCCCTTGCCCGAACCTTGCGGTCCCAAGAACAACAGATTTAAAACTTTTTTATATCTCATAGCTAGCCTCCTCTCTTTTTTTAAAGAGAGGATGGGTGAGTTAAATTGAAAAAATGCCCATCAATGGACATTTTTATTGTAAACGAAACTCAATAACCTGTAAACTTTGCTATCTATATTGTTCATTTCCAATCAATTTTCAAACTCGAAACCCCCAGTTCCAAATTCATGTCAATCTTTTTGACGGCGCTGGCATAATCTTTGGATTGATATTGATTCTCGCCAACTTGCTCGAAATCCGGCAAGTCTTTGGAAGTAAGGCCCGAAACCAGCCTTAAACGCACCCCGGCGGTCTTTGGAACGGTAATCTTTATCGAGCTCGCGCCGGCGTGGAGTAAAACGCTGGTGCTGGTGGCTTTGTCGCCTAAAGTCAGTTTGACGCTGGAAGCGCCGGTATTGATTTTTAAAGCTTCTAAGGTTACCGAAGATAAATCGGCATCCAAACTCACCGCGCCGGTATCAATTTCCAGTTGCGCAGGCATTGTATCGCTTAAGCGCAGATCCAGATTGTTTGAATGCCTGCCCCAACCCCGCCAATTTCCCTCCGCCCGCAATTCGATCTTTTGAGTTTTGCCGTCAACCGTAGATTCAATTTTAGGCTCTAAAAAATTCGTTTCCCATTTGCCCGAAACCGCCGCACCATCGGACCCGCCGGTAATGGACATCGTACCCGCGCCGTTTTTAAGCGTTATAACCGACATCTCCGTCCCGGCCGCTTTCTCGATAGCGATAGTTTCGGTCCGAACGGACATTGCCGGCGAGTTGCCTCCAAAAATCATAAAGGCCATGGCTGCCAAAACCACGAGCGTAATCAAAATCCCGACCAGA
>JBBUGP010000146.1:0-6431 GCA_038077895.1 Patescibacteria group bacterium | reverse complement strand
GAAGTATTAAAAAAAATTCAAGACTTTCATAACAGGCGGCCTTTAAATCTGGTGGTATTTCACCCCGATTCGTTTGAGGATTTTTCCATAATGGAAGAGTTTACCTTTCCGGTGGGGATTGAAAATATGGACAATCACAAGGTTTCCTTTCAGTATCCCGAGGCGCTTAAGGCGATCTTTTCAAAAAATCCGAGTTGGCGAATGACGCTGGACTTAAACCATGTTTACACGAACGACCGCTCGATGAAACTAGCCAAGGATCTTACGGACGCTTTTGCCGACAGAATCGCGGAATTTCACATCAGCGGTTTCGCCGAATTGCACGAGCCGCTTTTCCAGACCCATAGAACCGAAATTTTGTCGGCGGCATTTGACCGCAGCCTGCCGATGATTGTGGAGAGTCAGGTAAACAGTCTGGAAGAAGCGCGTACCGAGTTCAAATACATTATGGACTTTTTTTCAGCAAATAATTCATAAAAAATATGACCATGAAATCCGATATTAAATCGCCGAGGCTAGCCGAACCCGGCCGAAAAAAAATCGCCTGGGCGGCGCGGGAAATGCCAGTTTTAAAATTGATCAAACAGCGATTTGAAAAAGAAAAACCGCTTGCCGGGCTGCGTCTAGCCGCTTGCTTACACGTTACCAGCGAAACGGCTAATTTAATGGCAACCTTGAAAGCCGGCGGCGCCGAAGTCGCGCTCTGCGCTTCCAACCCTTTGTCAACGCAAGATGACGTTGCCGCCGGTATCGCCCGCGATATCGGCGTGCCGGTATTTGCCATCAAAGGCGAGGACAAAAAAACTTATTACAGGCATTTACAAACCGCGCTTTCCCTGCGGCCGAACATTACGATGGATGACGGCGCCGATTTGGTATCGCTGTTGCACGGAGTCAAGAAAAATTTGGCCAAATACGTCCAAGGTTCTTCCGAAGAACCCACGACCGGAGTGATTCGCCTGCGAGCTTTGGAAAAACAAGGTTTGTTAAAATTTCCGGTGGTGGCGGTAAACGACAGTAAGACGAAATTTATGTTTGACAACCGCTATGGCACCGGGCAATCGACTATCGACGGAATATTGCGCGCCACCAACACGCTCATCGCCGGAAAAGTTTTTGTCGTCGCCGGATATGGCTGGTGCGGCCGGGGCGTGGCGATGCGGGCGAAAGGCTTGGGCGCGGATGTCATCGTCACCGAGGTAGATCCGGTGAGAGCGCTGGAAGCGCGGATGGACGGCTTTCGGGTTATGCCGATGATGGACGCCGCCCGGGAAGGAGATATTTTCGTGACCGTTACCGGCGACATCAACGTCATCGACATGGAACACTTTAAAGTTATGAAAGACGGCGCGATAGTCGCCAACTCAGGCCATTTTAACGTGGAGTTGAATTTGGAAGGCTTGAAAAAACTCGCCGCCCAGATTACCGAAGTCCGGCCGTACGTTGCCGAGTATTTATTAAAGTCCGGAAAAAAAGTTCACGTTTTAGCTGAAGGCCGGCTGGTAAATCTGGCCGCGGCGGAAGGCCATCCGGCGGCGGTTATGGATATGAGTTTTGCCAACCAAGCTTTGGCCGCGGTATTCATCGCCAAAAACCATAAAACTTTGGAGAAAAAAGTCTATTCCGTGGAAAAAGAACTGGACGATGAAGTGGCGCTTTTAAAATTGCAGTCTTTGGGCATTAAAATCGATACGCTTTCTCCGCGGCAGAAAAAATATTTAAGTTCGTGGAACGAGGGGACGTAATTTAAAATTTCTAATTTCCAATTCCTAATTTCTAAACAAACAGTATCGAATGATAAAAAAGGAAACAAAGGTAATTTTTGAGAACGGTGAAGAGACGCAGGAGCTGACCGGCGGTATTCCCTTGTCGGTGGGCGAAGTTGTTCGGTTACACCAGAAGGGCGGCAAAGCAGCTGTCGATTATTTGGTTGTTAAAAAAGACGTCGATTGCTTTATGGAAGGCGATGATCAGAAAGTAATTATTCTTTATCGATTAAGAAAGAAAGTTTAATATGGCTCAGAGAGTTTTTACGCAATCATTTGCGGTGGTCGGGGCTATTATTGAAAAAAATGGCAGTATTTTGCTGGTGAAAGAGGGTTGGGAGAGTCACGACAAGGGCAAGTGGAATCAACCAGCGGGATGGATAGATCCCGGAACAGAACCTCTACAGGCCATAAAAAACGAGGTGAAAGAGGAAACTGGTTATATTTTTGAACCCAAAGCGCTTTTAGGAATTTATTCTCTTGTAAAACCGGAACGAGCCGGCCAAGTTGAAGGCTTGCCGCACGCGATAAAATTGATATTTCTCGGGGACATTTCCGGAAATGCAAGCGCGGATGGCAAGGAAATTACGGAAGTAAAATGGTTTAGGCCGGAGGAAATTTTTTCCATGAGCGGTTCGGTTTTGCGCGATATGGATATCAAACAAGAGGTAAAAGATTATTTTGCCGGACGAGCTTATCCGCTGGAAATTATAAGACATACAATTAATTCATAAGCAGAAAATATGTAGTTTGCCCATTTATGGGCCAAGGGATGAGGAACATAAAAAATGTAAGGCTAAAAGGATTTGATTATACTTCCAATGGTTATTATTTCGTGACCGCGGTAGGCAATTACCGACAAAAATTTTTTCTCGGAAAGGAAGATCAAGTCAAAGACGAGTTAGCGGATTTGATCAAGAGCATTCCGGGGCTTGGGCTCGATTATTTTGTGGTAATGCCAAATCATGTTCATATTATCTTTATTTTGGAGAACTGCCGCTTGCGTTTAGGGGAAATTGTTAGAAGATTCAAAGCAAAGGTTTCGCGCAGAATCGGTGCGGCCGTTTGGCAGCCCAATTATTACGAACATATCATAAGGAACGAAAAAGCATTGAATAAGATCAGAGAGTATGTCGTTAATAATCCTGAAGAGGAAAGGTTAAAGTTTGAGGAATTCTATGGCCGATAAATCGGCAAACTACTTCTTATAAATATAAATATGAAATTGCTTGTGACAGGCGGGGCAGGATTTATCGGCTCCAACTTTATACACTACTGGCTGGATTTGCATCCGGAAGATTTTATCGTGAATTTGGACAAGCTGACTTACGCCGGTAATTTGGAAAACTTAAAAAGCTTGGAGGGCAAGCCTAATTACCTATTCGTCCACGGCGATATCTGCGAGCGCGAAACGGTGGAAGAGGCGATGCGGGGCGTGGATGCGGTGGTTCATTTTGCCGCCGAAAGCCACGTTGACCGTTCAATTATGTCGCCGGAAAATTTTGTCAGCGCCAACGTCTACGGCACCTATGTTTTATTGGAAGCCGCCCGCAAACTTGGCATCAAGCGCTTTCATCACGTTTCCACCGACGAAGTCTATGGCTCCCTGCCTTTAGGCTCGCACGAGCGCTGGACCGAAAGTTCGCCCTATAATCCCCGCAGTCCGTATTCGGCTTCCAAGGCCGCTTCCGATCATCTGGTTCGCGCGTATTTTTTCACCTATGGTTTGCCGGTAACCATTTCTAACACCGCTAACAATATCGGGCCCTATCAATTCCCCGAAAAATTGCTTCCCTTGGCAATCACCAATCTGCTTGAAGGAAAAAATGTCCCGGTTTACAGCCCGGGCAATCAAGTGAGGGAATGGCTTTGGGTTTCCGATCATTGCCGGGCGATTGACTTGATTTTGACGAAAGGCAGCCCCGGCGAAACGTATTTTGCCGGGCCGGATAATCCGGAATTTACGAATTTGGAACTAATAAAAAAGCTTTTGGCGATAATGGGTTTAGGCGAGGATAAAATCGAATTCGTCGCCGACCGGCCGGGACATGACCAGCGTTATGCCTTGGATTGGTCAAAAATTAAATCCGAACTGGGCTGGGAGCCGGAGGTGGGCTTAGACGAAGCTTTAAAGCGGACGGTGGAATGGTATAAAACCAATGAGGATTGGTGGAAGCGGGTGAAGAGCGGGGAATACCAAAAGTACTACGAGCGGCAATATGGGAAATAACTTGCTTAATTCGCGGCCGCGGATTTTAGCAGGAGGTGGAAATAAAAAAAGGCACCAACTCAAGTGGAGTGATACCCGTTGACCGTAATAGAGTCCTCCGGATCGCTGGCCGGAAATTCATCCGCCGTCAATTTGAAAGCGGGGGGATAAAGCAAGCACAACACCAGGCCGGCGACAACCGCAACTATTAACAATCCTGCGCCGATGATAGCCACAATCATAGCGGCCACAAAGATTCCTAGCTTCCTTAGCAGGTCCATAATTCCTCCAAAGTCCAATCCCTAGAATATTATATCTTTTTTACATTTAAAGTAAAGCGATGAGAATCCTAATCATCGGCGCAAAAGGCATGCTGGGTATTGCACTGGCGGAGGTTTTTTTGGATTCTAAACCTTTGCTTTGGGATCGGGAAGAAATCGACGTGACGGATTTTAAAGCCGCGAACCGCAAACTACAAACCGCTAAACCTGATGTTATTATCAACTGCGCGGCAATGACGGATGTCGACGCCTGCGAAGATAATTCTAAAGCCGCTCACGCGCTCAACGGCGAGGCGCCGGCCAATCTGGCTTTGGTGGCCAATGATTTGGGCGCGGTTTTGATTCAATTCAGCACCAGTTACATTTTTGACGGCAGAAATCAGAACGGATACAAAGAAGACGCCGCCCCGATGCCGCTTTCGGTTTACGGCCAGTCGAAATTGCAGGGGGAGCGCGGCGCGGCGATGGCCAAGAAACATTATATCATCCGCCTTGACCGTCTTTTTGGCAAAGCCGGCGCCGGAAAAAAGAGCTTCGTGGATAAGATGCTGGAGGCGGCTCGAACGCAAAAACAATTAAGAGTCATTGACGGAGAGGAAGCCTGCCCGACTTACGCTCCCGATTTGGCGGCGCGGACGCGGTACATTTTAGAAAACAAGGTGCCGTCCGGCATTTATCACGCGACTAACGCGGGCGCTTGTACTTGGTATGGCTTCGCCCAGGCGATTTTTAAAATCGCCGGAATTGGAGTAGAATTAATACCGGTTAGTGCTGACGCGTTTGTCCGCAAGGCCGCGCGGCCAAAATATTCGGTTTTACTGAATACTAAACTGCCGCCAGCCAGGCCATGGCAAGAAGCGCTGGGAGAATATTTGCAAAGCAGTGTGTAGTGAGTAGTTTGTAGTTGGTAGTGAAAAGATCAAAATTTTATGATTTCAAGTTATAAAGATTTAACCGTCTGGAAAAAATCGATGGAATTGGTTGTGATGGTTTATGAATTTACAGCATTGTTCCCAAAAACTGAACTTTACGGATTAATATCTCAGATGAGAAGGTGTTCTGTGTCAATACCTTCAAACATTTCCGAAGGAAGCAGGCGAGGCTCAAGAAAGGACTTCCGTCAGTTTCTGTTGGTCGCGTATGGCTCGGGTGCAGAACTTGAGACTCAAATAGAAATCGTTAGAAGGTTGCCGTGGGGTAAAGACTTAAATTTTATCAAAGTGAATGCCTTATTGAGTGAAGTCATGAAAATGTTGAATAAATTCATCGCATCACTACAAACTACCAACTAAAAACTATAAACTGTATGAAGGGCATAATTCTCGCCGGCGGCAACGGCACAAGGCTTAGGCCGCTGACTAACGTCACTAACAAACATTTGCTGCCGGTTTACGATAAACCGATGATTTATTATCCGCTGGCGACATTATCCGCTTGCGGTTTTCGTGAGGCGATGATTGTTTCCGGACGCGAGCATGCCGGCGGATTTTTAAACCTCTTGGGTTCCGGCAAGGAATTCGGTTTAAAGCTTTCTTATGAAGTGCAGGAAGATGCCGGCGGAATCGCGCAGGCGCTGGCGCTAGCTTACGATTTTGCCGATAACGAATCGGTGGCCGTGCACTTGGGCGACAATATTTTTGAAAACAGCCAGCAGCTGGTCACGGGCGTCCAGGAGTTTTCAAAAACGGACCGCGGGGCGATGATTTTTTTAAAAGCGTGCCCGATCCGGAAAGGTTCGGTGTGGCCGAAGTGGATGGCGAGAAGGTGGTTAGAATCGTCGAGAAACCAAAAAATCCCAAGACGGACCTTTGCGTGACCGGCTTTTATATCTACGACAAAAAGGTTTTTGAAATCATAAAAACCTTAAAGCCCTCCGGCCGCGGCGAGATGGAAATTACCGACGTCAACAACGTCTATATCGCGAGGGGTGAAATGAAATATGTCCGCGTGGAAGGCGATTGGACCGACGCCGGGACCTTTGAATCCCTGCATCGCGCCTCGGTGCTGGTGGCAAAGAAGAAAAGCAAGCTTTCATAGTCTAAAGTTTGAATAAACCAAAGGGCATCTTTGTGGACTCGCAAAGATGCCCTTTGGCATACGGGAATTTGTCTAATTTTTCCTAACCTTGACAAAGGACGATTTTTCTGTTAAAATTTGAGGATAAAAATCGATCTC
>JBBUGP010000145.1:0-2224 GCA_038077895.1 Patescibacteria group bacterium | reverse complement strand
ATTTAAAAATGTATGATGATGTTCTGCCGATTGTCACTAAAGCGATAAAAAAATTAACCGAACTGGCTTATGAATAATTTGCCCGATTTTAAACAATTTGCCGCCCGCCTTGGCCTCCGCTTTCGCGAGCCACAATTACTTCGTCAAGCTTTCACCCACCGTTCTTTTTTGAATGAATACCATCGGGACGATTGGGCACACAATGAACGGCTGGAATTTTTAGGCGACGCCGTTTTGGAATTAGTAAGCACGGATTATTTGTTTCAACATTATCCGGATAAAACCGAGGGCGATTTGACCGCTTACCGCGCCGCGCTGGTGAACACCCAGGCGATTGCGGAGGTCGCCGCTATCTTAGGAATGAATGACTATCTTCTGTTATCTAAAGGCGAAGCCAAAGATACCGGTCGGGCGCGGCAGGTAATTTTAGCCAACACTTTTGAAGCTTTAATCGGCGCGATTTATCTTGATCAGGGATTGGAAACCGCTCGGGATTTTATTAATAAAAATTTATCACAGCGAACCGAAACCATCATCGCCGAACGGCGCTGGCAGGATGCCAAAAGTTTTTTTCAAGAACGAGCCCAAGCCATTATGGAAGCCACGCCGAATTACGAGGTTTTAGGTGAGACCGGTCCGGATCACGACAAATTATTCACGGTCGGACTTTATCTGGCCAAGGAATTAGTGGCGACCGGCACCGGCCATTCCAAACAGGAAGCGGAACAAGCGGCGGCGCGCCAGGCGCTGACTTTACGCGGCTGGTTTTAATTTATGCGTTTAGAACGTCTTGAATTAACCGGTTTCAAATCGTTTGCCAAAAAAACCGTTTTTGTTTTTAGTTCACCGGTGGTGGCGATCGTCGGCCCAAATGGTTCCGGCAAATCCAATGTTGCCGAAGCGTGCCGCTGGGTGCTTGGCGAACAATCGCTCAAATCTCTGCGCGGCAAGCGCGGCGAGGATTTTATCTGGCACGGCAGTCAGACGGCCAGCCGGGCCAATCAAGCGGCCGTGGCCGTGGTCTTTGATAATCAACAATCGCGGTTTCCACTCGCGGCCGCAACGGTGGAAATCAGACGCGAAGTGCAACGTGATGGTGTTAATAATTATTTAATTAACCAGTCGGTGGTGCGTCTGAAAGATTTAACTGAAGCGTTGCATCAGGCGGCGCTTGGCTCGTCCGGTTATCACATTATCAATCAGGGCGAAGCAGATAAAATTTTAACAACCAATCCGACCGAGCGGCGAGAGATGGTGGAGACGGCGCTCGGTCTGCGTTTGTATGAATGGCAGTTAATCGAGGCCGAGAAAAAATTAGTTCGGACCGATGAAAATCTCCGGCAGGCGGAAGCCTTACGGCGAGAAATTGCGCCGCATCTGCGGTTTTTGAAAAAAGAGATGGAAAAAATAGAGCAGGCGAGAGAATTACGACAAGAGCTAAAACAACTAGCGTTTGATTATTTTCGTGAGGAGAAAAAATATTTGACTGCTGAACGCGTACGGCTGGCTGCGGCGGAGACCGCTAGCCGGCTTAAACTCAAAGAGTTGGCGGATCAACTGGCTCAACTTGAGCGGACCGGCGTCAAAGAAACCGCCGCCGCCCGCGCTGGTCGCGAACGGCTGATCGCGTTTGAACAAAAATTGCGCCAGCTGATTGAGAAGCGAGAAAATTTGACGCGCCGGCTGGGGCGAGTAGAAGGATTATTGGAAGTCAAAGCCGTCACGGTCGCGAACAACCACCAGACGGTAGCAATCAAACAGGTCAGTGATTGGGCTGAAAGTTTGGAAACAACGGTTGAGCAAATAAAGGCTTCAAACGATGTGAACTTGTGGCGTGCGGCGTTCGGCAAAATTAAGCAACTCGCGGCGGAAATGAGAAAACTAATCGGCCGAAATGAAGCCAACGCCGGGGAATCGGCGCCAAGTCTGAAACAAGAAATTGCCGACCTAATTGCCTCATTGGCCACCGCGAATCAGGAGATAATTGAAACGGAAACGGAAATTAAAACCAGCCGACAGACGCTGGAACAGGAGGCGGCCGCGCGCGGCGCGGCCGAGCGCGCGCTGATTGAATCAAAATTTGCCGTCACCGCCGAACAGGCCAAACTGGAAACCGTTTTGGCCGCCGGCGAACGGTGGAAAATTATCCAAGCGGATTTTGATCGGGCTTTAGCGGAAGTAACGGCTTTAACCGATCGGGAATTTTTAGAATCAATCAAAATCA
>JBBUGP010000144.1:0-1419 GCA_038077895.1 Patescibacteria group bacterium | reverse complement strand
TTCAGTCAAGTTTGGGGCAACCCCGCGATTCTTTATGGGGCAATAATTTTCGCGGTGTTGATGAATTTTTTCAGTTATTGGTATTCAGATAAAATCGTGATTAAACTAACCGGCGCTCGCCCGGTCTCGCGCCAAGAATTTTTCCAACTCTGGAACGCGGTGGAAAATTTAGCCGTCACCGCCGGTCTGCCGCGGCCGCAAATTTATGTCGTTGACGACCCGGCGCCCAACGCCTTCGCTACCGGCCGCGATGAGAAGCACGCTGTCGTCGCCGTCACGACCGGCCTCTTGCAAATTTTGGATCAGTCCGAATTGGAAGGCGTCATCGCCCACGAACTCTCGCATATTGGCAATCGCGATATGCTCGTCTCGACGGTGGCGGTGGTGCTCGTCGGTTTTGTAACAATTTTATCCGATATTTTTCTCCGATCGCGGCTTCATGGATTGAATGTTGGCGGCCGCGGCCGCGGTAATCGCGCTGGCGGCATTTTACTGCTCCTTGGTTTAATTTTGGCAATTCTTGCCCCGATTATCGCGTTTCTAATTAAGTTGGCGATTTCGCGCAAGCGCGAATTCTTGGCTGACGCTTCCGGCGCATTGCTGACTCGTTATCCGGAAGGATTAGCCAACGCTCTCCGGAAAATCAGCGCGGGTGGCGCGCCGCTACGGCGCGCGACCAACGCCACCGCCCATCTGTTTATCGCCAATCCGTTTGGCGCGCACGGCGGGCTGACGAAACTTTTTATGACCCATCCGCCGGTGGCAGAACGGATTAAAGCCCTGCTCACCTAAAAAATCAGATGAAGCCGCTATATTTTTTCACTGACAGATTATTGGCGGCGACCATGATCAAACTTTTACCCCGCCGCTTGACGCCAAATCTGATCACCGTCTTTCGTTTTTTGACCGTGCCGGTTGTTTTTTTCCTATTAATTTTTGAGCATTATAATTGGGGCGGCGGACTTTTTCTGTTAGCGGTTTTCACCGATATGCTGGACGGCGCATTGGCCCGCACTACCAATCAAGTTACCGATTGGGGCAAACTATTTGACCCACTGGCGGACAAATTACTAATTGGCACCACGGCCGCGGTGCTGGTGACCCATTTCCTATCCTTCAAACTCGCGATAGCGATTATCATCGTGGAATTGCTGTTAATTCTCTCCGGTTATTATTACAAATATTATCGCCGACTGGATATTCAAGCCAATTATTTGGGTAAAACTAAAATGGTCCTCCAATCAATCGGTCTGTTGGCACTCTTTGGTTCGGTGATCGGTGGTTCGTCTTGGTCTTGGTTGTGGCCGCTGGCCGATGATCTTTTAATCGTGGCGCTGATTTTTGCCATTTTGAGTTTTTTCAGTTATCGTTCAATATAATTTAATTTTTCTCCCATCCTTTCATTCCAACGACCGTGAT
>JBBUGP010000143.1:0-1399 GCA_038077895.1 Patescibacteria group bacterium | reverse complement strand
GCGGAGCGAGTGGATTTTTTCAGGAATTTTTGATAAAATAGGTTCGAGCGAAATCATAAATATACTCCAAAGAAAAACCATCATACAATTATGATGGTTTTTCTTTTGGGCGAAAAAAATTGCTAAAACCTCCTCTTGATCTCCTCCTTTGAAAGGAGGAGAAAACTAAAGTAAATAAAAAAATGGCCGGGGAAATCCCTGGCCACTAACGACGCTCGAGCTGTTCGCGGAAATCCTCCACCTGCCGGCGCGTTTCGTCAAACTCGCGGAAGGGGATTTCCAGACACACCACGTCCATCCGGTTGAGTCCGTCGCGAATCGGCACCGGCAGGGGAGCCGAAAAATGGTCATGGCTGTCCATCAGCACTTCCGCAGGAGGCACGCCGGAGAAATGGCAGATCTTGCAATGCTGCAGATCCAGATACTGCTCCACCACGTACTCCAAGTCCTGCCAAGCGTCAAGCTCGGGCCAGAAGCGGGCATTGGCCTGATTGACCATCACCTGAAGGTGAGTGAAATCGATCAGACAAAGATTGCCGTCGCCGGCTTCCAAAAGCAGCTTGTCCATGTCTTCTGGCGTCCCGCCAAAGCCCCAGTACTGCTTGCGCGGCCAATCTGCCTTGGTGTTCGTAAGCAGATTGTACAAATCTCGATCGGCCACCGGCGGAACGTTTTCCAAAGCCACGGAACCTGCGGGCAATCTCTTTAAGATTTTAATCACGCTTTCCCGCGTTGGCCAATCGACGGAACTCACTCCGTAGCCCGGGTGCGCGACGCCCCAGGGCGCGGTTAAGCCGGCGGCCAATGCCACCCCTTGAGCCCAATCCAGTGTTCGGCGGTTCCAGACCGACCAGGAAACGCCCGTAGCCATATTACTTCGCCCGAAGACTCCACACTCGTCCAGATTCTGGCCGAAGTCCACGCCGACATTTTCCGCACCGACGTGGATGAAAAGCTTCATTCCCGAAGGCAAGAGCTTGGGAATGTACGGGAGCGCCGCCGAGCCAAGTCCCGGGGTAAAAAACGGGTGCGCCACTCGCAACTGGACGCCGGAAATTACGTCTTTATCGAAGAGTTCTGCTTGCAGAGCGAAATACCTGTCCTTCTTAAGCAGACTCTCCAAAAGCAATCCACCGTAAATATCCACAATTCCTCCTTTATCAGACTATTTATAATATTCAAAAAAAGCCGTTTTGTCAACGCTTTTATAAGCTTAAAAAGCAAAAACCGTTCCTAAATTTAAGAACGGTTTTTGATATGCCGCGGGTCAGAATCTCCGCCTTCGTCAGGACTTCGGCGGACAGGGAACTGATAAAATTTTGTCCTACTGAATTCAAATCAAAATGCCGGACCCCAGAGTCGAACTGGGCACGCCTGCCTCTTCAGGGCAGCGCTCTAC
>JBBUGP010000142.1:3602-6917 GCA_038077895.1 Patescibacteria group bacterium | reverse complement strand
AGACCGGGCTACACCACGGACCCATTTTATGCGGGATTGGTCTCTTATTAAGTGCCAGGGGTCGGAATCGAACCGACGACCTAGGGCTTACTCGCCCCGCACCTTATCGCATACTTCCTTAAACCCTCGCCCTGCCAGGGGTCGGAATCGAACCGACGACCTAGGGCTTATGAGTCCCTCGCTCTAACCGACTGAGCTACCCTGGCGAGGCTGGAGTTAAAGGGCAATAAAATAGCGATGTAATAAGGTGCGGGGTGAATCCCTCGCTCCCGCCTCTTCGGCGGGTCGCCGATGAGGCGACTACCACTGAGCTACCCTGGTATTGGTTGCGGAGGGGGGACTTGAACCCCCAACCTCAAGGTTATGAGCCTTGCGAGCTGCCAATTGCTCTACTCCGCGGCTTGAAAGGTAGAAATACTGTCCAAACCGCGATTTAAAGCGCCTACTACCTCACCCCGTATCGAGTACGGGGCAGGCTCTTGATCCTCACCTTAGAACCTCTCTGTCCCGCAAGAGCGGGACATCTCTCCTTGTCAGGAGAGAAAAACATGGTAAGGAGCGTTTGGGAGAGGAAACTGACGAACTTAAAACACGCCCGCTTCCCTTATGTCACCTAAGGCACAGCCGTGTTTGGAATTGAGCAGTTTTAATTATAACAGCTTATGAATTTTTTTTCAAATACTCCAGCGCCTCTTTTTTAGTCTTAATTTTTCCTCCCAATTGCAAATCTCGGAGCTGATTTAAAACTCTCCCAACTTCGGGTCCCGCGCCAATTTTTAAAATTTTCATAACATCGTTGCCGCTCACTATTTTTTGGCGCAAAACTTTTTTTGACTTTGCCGCCTTTAAAGTTTCAGTACTAAAATTATAACTTTTCAGCGACGGCTTGAGTTTTTTTCCTTTCGCGTCAGTTGGTATGGAAGAAAGCGAGTCTGCGCGGTAAAGTTTTAGAAGATTTTCAAAACGCGGGTCGAGGCACCAGCCCATTTGTTTGCTTTTGCGCATCTTCGAAAGTTCGTAAGGCACGTGATGGTTTTTTACGTACCAGGCAATGTCGGTAATTTCGGCTTTGGAAAAACGCAAACGCTTCATCGCTTTTTTCGCCAGCTCCTCTCCCACTTGCTGATGGCCGTAAAAAGTAGAGTGGCTTCTGCCGTGCTTTTTTATCCATTGCAAAGTCTGCGCTTTGCCTGCGTCGTGGAAAAGCAGGCCGTAAAGGGTTTTTAAATCCGCGGATTTCTCGATTTTTGACAATCCCAGAAGCGTGTGGGTGAAAACATCACCTTCACTATGGTAATTCTTTGATTGGCGGGTCTTTGCGAGCAGCTCAACTTCCGGCAGAACTTGTTTTAAGATGCTGATTTCCCGCAACAGGCGCAAGCCCGACGATCGATTTTGCGAAAGCATAATTTTGTCCAGTTCCGCTTTGACTCTTTCGGCGGAAATTTTGCTGATTAAAGCGGAATTGCGTTTTATGATCTTTTGGTCTTTTTGCGAGAGCTTAAAACCCAAAACGGTGGCAAACCTGACAGCTCGCATCAATCGCAAAGGATCCTCGTAAATTCTTGTTGCCGCCGACCCGACGAATCGCAAAACTTTTTTGGATAAATCGCTGATACCGCCCTGGTAATCCGTTACCTCGCTCTTTTTTGGATCAAAGTATAAAGCGTTAATCGTAAAATCGCGCCGGCTCGAATCCGCGGCCGGATCCTTAATATAACTGACTTTTTCCGGCCGGCGAAAATCCGGATACTTGCCCTCTTTTCGAAAGGTGGTAATTTCCACGTCGAGGCCGTTTTTGTGAACCGTAACCGTGCCATGTTTTAATCCGGTAGGGATTACACTGAAACCTTTTCGCCGCAAGATGGCCGTGACTTGTTCTGGCCGGGCCTCGCTTGCCAAGTCGATCGCGCCGGTTTCTTTGCGCTTCAAAAACAAATCACGAACATATCCGCCGACGATATAGGTTTTGATAAAGCCGGATTTTTTTAAAATTTCTATCAATTTTAAAGCCAGCTTCTCCGAAGAAGTTTTCGCTTTCCAAATTAAAATTTTAGTATTTAAGCTAGGCATAAAGCATAGGAGTCTCGCGTTTCAGCGATTTATTGTCATCCCCGACCTGAGCGGGGATCTAGTATTTAAACTCGAGAGTATTCTCGCTTCTGGATTCCCACCTTCGCGGGAATGACAGAAAAAGGGAAGTCCTGAAGCAATTATAACATAATTTCCGAATTTTTGCTTTATGAAGCTCCCCGGCCTTACAGTCGGGGTATCTTCCACCCGCCTTCGCTAAAGCTACGGCGGGTTATCCGCCTGAACTTTCGTGCGGAATCTCCATCCTCCGTAGCAGTAGCTTCTTGGAAAATAGCCAATACAGCGCTTTAAGTAGGCTGATTTCAGGAAAATATTATCGATTAATCCTTACTGCTACTGCGGAGGACGGGCGCCGAAGCAAACCTCTCGGAAGACTTTACCTCGTGCGACATTCGCACCGCCTTCATCTCCGGGCTCACGCCCGGAGTTTTAGGCGGAGGCGGATAAAAAAACCGAGTCAATAAGACCCGGGGGTATAAGTGCGGTGCTGCTTTTTCGGCTATTTAATCTCTTCCAGCCGGCTGATTCTCTCGCCGTCTATCCAGGCGAAGAAAGTCCGAACTTTTAGCTTCGGAAATTTACGGTGAACCAGCGCGGCCGCGCGCTGAAGGTCAACTTTGTGGAATTGACGTTCCTCGGCGTCCGATGAAAACTTCTCGCTCCCTCCATACGCGCCGCAGTCGGAATGATTGATCAGCACGACTTCTTTTATGCCGTGCAGATTGACGGAGATGGAAATATTCTGAATTAACCAGTCCTTGACCGGCTGGTTGTCAGCGGCGGCTAAAACTTGCGCGGCGCCGGCATCGGCTTTCAGGTCGAATGTGCGGATCCCCTCTTGATGCAAAAGAGATGCCAACCTTCCATCACTGTGAAGCCGGAGATCCATGCAGATCAACACAAACGCTTGAGCTACTAGATGAGTGGACATAATTCCTCCTTGGATATGAATGAAGACAGTTTAATAATCATAGCGGATAAATTAATTTTCGTCAATTTTCGTCAATCTGGGGTTTTTGCGTTACCGCTCGATTTCCTCCAGACTATTGATTTCTCCCGAGTCTACCTGGGCGAAAAATTGCCGAACTTTCAACTTAGGGAATTTCTTCGTTACCAAAGAGGCGGCGCGATGAAGCTCCGCTTGATGAAACTGGCGCTCTTCACTGTCGGATGAAAATTTCCCGCTGCCGCCGTAAGCTCCGCAGTCGGAATGACTAACAA
>JBBUGP010000142.1:0-3592 GCA_038077895.1 Patescibacteria group bacterium | reverse complement strand
TACCGAATATCGGTTTACCACGAGGGCTATTTCGTCAAGCAACAGGCCTTTTGCCAGTTGTTCACCCTCCCCAGCCAGAAGCTTTATCGCGCCGACTTCAGATTTGAAATCGTAGGAAACAATCCCTTTTTGGAGCAAAAGATCAGCAAACCTGTCGTCGTTGCGCAGATGAGTGTCGGCACACAAAAGAATAAACGCTTTAACTGTCAAATGAATAGTCATAATTTCTCCATCTTTTGCGTTCGTTACCGCTCTATTTGTATCCTGGATGATCGGGTCTTGTGTTTTCGGGCGATGCGCAATCTCACCAACGAGCGTTCCAAAGCCGCGGTCACTTCGGCGAACTTCACGTCATCTCGTTTAACGCCTTCCATAAGTTTTTGGGCGCGGTCGCGGGCTTCTTCGGCTCGCTTTAGGTCGATTTCGAAAACGTGCTCGGCGGCGTCGGCCAACACAATCACGTGATTGCCCGGCCGCACTTCCACAAAACCGCCGCTGACGGCGTATGGAATCACCTCTCCGTCTTTATGGATAAGCATTTCGCCCGGCGCCAAATTGGCAATCAAAGGAATATGCTCCGGCAAAATCGTAATCTCACCCATTTCCGTGGGCAAGGTCAGCTTATCGATTTGTTCCTTATACACAACCTTTTCCGGGGTCGTGATTTGAAAATGAATCATAAAATTATTCAAGATTTTAGATCCTTCACCCCTCGGCGGCCTCGGGGTTCAGGATGACGCGAAACGCGTCACTTTGCTTCCTCTATTCCGCCGATCATATAAAACGACTGTTCGGATTTGTCGTCGTGCTTGCCTTCCAAGATTTCCTTAAACCCGCGAATGGTTTCTTTAAGCGGCACATATTTGCCCGGACGGTTTGTGAAGGTTTCGGCCACGAAAAACGGCTGGGAGAGGTATCTCTGAATTTTCCGGGCACGGGTCACGGTGATTTTATCTTCCTCGGAAAGTTCCTCCATTCCCAAGATCGCGATAATATCCTGCAGGTCTTTGTAGCGCTGTAAGACTTTCTGAACGGCGCGCGTGACATCGTAATGCTCGCTTCCGACGATATTCGGATCCAAAATCGTGGAAGTTGAATCTAACGGATCGACTGCCGGATAAATGCCCAGTTCCGACAAGGAACGGGAAAGCACGATGGTCGAATCCAAATGGGTAAAAGTCGTGGCCGGCGCCGGATCGGTTAAGTCGTCCGCCGGCACGTAAACGGCTTGCACGGAAGTGATCGAACCTTTGTCTGTTGATGTAATCCGCTCCTGCAGTTCGCCCATTTCCGTGGAAAGCGTCGGCTGATAGCCCACGGCCGAAGGGATGCGGCCTAAAAGCGCGGAAACTTCGCTGCCTGCTTGGGTAAAGCGGAAAATGTTATCGATAAACAGCAACACGTCCTGTTTTTCCTCGTCGCGGAAATATTCGGCCAAGGTCAGACCGGTCAAACCGACTCGCGCGCGAGCGCCGGGCGGTTCGTTCATCTGGCCGAACACCAAAGAGGTCTTGCTCAAAACACCGGACTCTTTCATCTCGTAATACAGGTCATTGCCTTCACGGGTGCGCTCTCCGACTCCGGCAAAAACCGAAAACCCGCCGTGTTCTTGGGCGATGTTGCGGATTAATTCTTGAATGATTACGGTTTTCCCCACGCCCGCGCCGCCGAACAGCCCAACTTTTCCGCCCTTAAGAATTGGCGCGATGAGATCGATGACTTTAATGCCGGTTTCAAAAATTTCCGTTTTGGTTGATTGTTCAACGAACGACGGAGATTTCCGATGGATGGGATAGCGCACGCTGGATTTTACCGGCGCCTGTTCGTCCAGAGGTTCGCCTAAAACATTTACCATGCGGCCAAGCGTTGATTTTCCCACCGGCACCGAAATAGCCGCGCCGGTATCAATAACTTCGCTGCCCCGGCGCAGGCCGTCGGTAGCGCCCATCGCCACTGTGCGAACGGAATTACCACCCAATAGCTGGGCGACCTCCAAGACTAATTTTTCCTTGCCAATAAAAACTTCCAACGCGTTGTAAATAGCGGGCAAAGCCGAAGGAAATTTCACGTCCACCACCGGTCCGATAACTTGGGTTATTTTGCCGGAATTTTTTTTGGGATGACTCTCGGTTTTTTTAGCCATAAAATACTATTGATTGAATTATGAAAATTATTACCTAAATTATAGGTTACTCTAAAGCCAAGCGGCCCGCGGAAATTTCCGCGATTTCCCGCGTAATAAAGGCTTGACGGATCTGGTTATATTCCAAGGTCAAATCGTCGATAATGTCAGCCGCGGCGTCGGAGGCGTTTTTCATCGCGACCATTCGGGCGGAATGTTCCGAGGCGTTACTTTCCAAAATTGCCTGATAAACCTGCAATTCAATCAAGCGCGGCAAAAGTTTTTCGAAAACCGAGTCGGGCGTGGGTTCAAACAAATATTCCAAGCTTCCCAATTTATTCATACTCTCTTTTTCCGTCCGACCGGTCACGCGGCCCAAATCATCCTCGGCGGCCGAAACGGAAGCCAAATCCAAGCGTGAGAAAGGCAATAAAACCTTGATTCTAGCTTTTTGAATAAGAGTGGAAACAAAATCGGTATAGGCCACGCAAACCAAATCGTATTCTTTGTTGGAAAATTTTTCCGTTACAAGTTGAGAAATCGCCGATGTGTCTTCCGCCCTTAAGTTCACGTCCACGCGTTTGAAGTCCGCCACGACATTGAGATGGTTTTTAACCGCCGCGTCGGCGCCTTTTTTTCCGGAGACCAAGATATCCACGGACGCCCCGGGATTTTTTTCCAAAATTTCACGCGTATAATCCAGAGTTTGCGCGATAACTTGATTGTTGAAAGTCCCGGCCATACCGCGGTTAGAAGTAATCAACAAAATTGCGGCGCGTTTAACGCTTTTGGGTGCGCGCAGAAGCGGATGCTGCTGCGGCTTCACTCTGCCGCTTAAGTTCTTCACCATATCCCAAGCCAGCAGAGCGTAAGCCCGGCTTTTTAATGCCTGAATCTGCGCCCGACGCATTTTGGTGGCGGCCACCAGCTCCATGGCCTTGGTAATCTGCCGCGTGCTTTTTATCGAGCGGATTCTTCTGCGAATGACTAAGGTGCTTGGCATAAAAAATCAAAATTTATCAAATTCTTTCTAAATTACCACTTTTTACACTCTTTCCTGTTGCAGCACCTCTCTTTTTCACCATTACAAAACCTGGCGGAAAATTCTCTGGATTTAAATCAGAAATCTCTAAATCATCCCAATAATCTGAAGGTAAATTCGGATCAGGTCGTAGATGTTTTTTGGCATCTTCGGTCAACTTTACTCTATCCCCGACCCCGAACTCTATTATCTCTCGATTTTCGTAGGGCATATTTTTATAGCTCTTGTCTTAATGAAAAATCTGTTAATCTAAACTAGAGAATTAAACCGGAGATTATATTCCTCTATCGCCGCAATCAATCGCTTTTCCAACGCCTCGTCCAGTTTTTTAGTAGAGGCGATTTCGCCCAAAATTTTCTTATTCTCTTCTTCTATAAAAGTATGAAAACCGTCTTCCCAAGCCGCGACTTTTTCCACCGGCACGGAAG
>JBBUGP010000141.1:0-4225 GCA_038077895.1 Patescibacteria group bacterium | reverse complement strand
AATAAAAAAAGAGCGCGAGGCTCTAAAAACTTCGGGAATGATGGAGACTTATGCCGCTGCGAGAACGGTATCGGAAGGAATGAGGTCGGTAATCGCGTTCGCGACTTGAAACCAGAAAAAGCTCACGCCCTTGGGGTGAATGTCAGTGCCGTACACACTCGCCTTCAAGGCCGCTACGGATGGATAGGAAAAGCAGAATGGGCCGTCGTTGACCCGGGAGCCGGAAAGATCACGACATTCAATCACTTGACGGTCTCCATCGGCGCCGACGAATTCCATAATGACCGCAATGCCGGTGCAATGGAATCCGTCCGGATTCTGCTCCTTAATCATCTCACGAACCTTAACCGAACCCAATTCCAGATTCCTTCTCATCATTAATCCTCCTCAGGATTTTATAATAGTCAAATTATAGACAAAAAAACCGCCGGCGTCAATACCGTTACTCGGCGGATTGTGGACAAACTTCCAAACTTTATTCTTCGAGCCTGCCTGACGGCAGACAGGTTTGTCGAGAAGTTATTCTTTGCTTTGCTTCTCGACTCGCTTTTGCTCGCTTGAATAATATTATTCTGATTTTTAAACCGCTTCATCTATTATCTAGATCCCGGATCTCGGATGCACTCGTCCGGGATGACGCTAAAGCGTCATCTTCTCCAAAATCCGTTTCGCCGCCAAGATGTAGGCGGCGTTTCTAAAAGTTATATTATATGCTTTTGCCGCCGCGGCCACTTCCCGACCGGCTTGCACCATCTGCCCCTGCAAGCTGCCAAAGACCTTTTCCCGCTCCCAAGTTTCGTTATGCAGGTTCTGGTACCACTCGTAATAACTGACGCAAACTCCGCCGCTGTTGGCTAAAATATCGGGAACAACGGGGATATTTTTTTTGGCGAAAATCGCGTCGGCTTCGGGCGTGGTTGGGCCGTTGGCCATTTCAAAAATTAGCTTGGCTTTAAGCTTTTCCGCGTTGCCGGCATGCAAAACGTTTTCCAAAGCCGCCGGCACCAGAATATCCACGTCCAGTTCCAATAATTCTTCGTTGCTGATATTTTGGGCGCCAGGCAAATCTTTCAGGCGGCCGGTGGAATTTTTGTGCGCCTTCACCGCTTTTAAATCCAAACCTTGTGGATTATGTATCGCGCCGGAAGAATCGGACAGCGCCACGACTTTCACTCCAAAAACCGAAATTCCTTTGGCAAAATAGGAGGCGACATTGCCGTATCCCTGAATGGCGATTTTTGCGCCCTCCAAAGGAACGCCGACGGCCTTTCCGTTTACCAGCTCGCGCAGAAGATAAACGCCGCCAAATCCGGTCGCCTCTTCGCGGCCTTTGCTTCCGCCTTGCTCGGCCGGTTTTCCGGTAAAAGTCGCCAGTGAGTTGTCGCCAGTGAGTTTTTGGTATTCGTCGAGCATCCAGAGCATTATCTGCCCGTTGGTGTTCACGTCCGGAGCGGGCACGTCGATTTCCGGACCGATAAGCGGGTAAATTTTTTGAATAAAGCCGCGCGACAGCCGTTCCAGTTCGCCTGCCGAAAGCTCTTTGGGATTGACGATAATGCCACCCTTACCGCCGCCGAAAGGCACATCGATCACCGCGTTTTTAAACGACATCCAAAAACTTAAAGCCCGTACTTCGTCCAAACTGACTTGCGGATGAAAACGGATGCCGCCTTTATATGGCCCGCGCGCGTTATTGTGCTGGCTTCTAAAACCAGTAAAAATCTTCTGGCGGCCGTCATCCATCTTCACCGGAATACTGACTTCAACGTACCGATCCACCTGCTTTAATCGCTCAATCTTCTCCAAATCCAAAACGGCAATTTTTGCCGCTTGGTCTAATTGAGATTTTGCTGTTTCAAAAGGATTGGTCATAAATCATTTTTAAACTACGAAAATTCTGAACATAAAACAATAAATTTCTATAAATTTCGCGAAGTGAATATCAATAAGTTTCGAAACTTATAGATATTGATAGAAACTGATAGAAATTACCTTGAAATTGGAGTATCGGAATTAACATGTAATTATTATTCATTTAGCCATTTTTCCACGTCCCCCCTTCGTCCCAGCCAAAGCGTCGGGACTTTGGAGGGCAGGATGCGCCTTTCCACAATTCCACTATTTGCGAATGTTTTACGCTGATTGTTCGCTTAGCCACTTCTCCACGTCCATCGCCGCCATACAGCCTAGGCCCGCGGCGGTAATCGCCTGCCGGTAACGATGATCGGCAACATCACCGGCCGAAAACACGCCCGCAACGGAGGTGCGGGTAAAATTTTCCACTTTGAGATAACCCTTAACATCCAACTCCAGCTGGCCATTGAAAATTTTCGTGTTCGGCTCATGGCCAATGGCCACAAACAGCCCTTCCGCTTTCAAAACCTTCTCTTGCCCCGTCTTGTTATCTTTTATCCGCAAGCCTTCTACCTTATCTTTACCGAGGACTTCCAAAATTTCGGAATTCATCACGAAAGAAATTTTGGGGTTGGATTGCGCCCGCGCCGCCATAATTTTGGACGCGCGAAATTCATCGCGCCGGTGGACAACCGTAACATGGGTGGCGAACTTGGTTAAAAAATTCGCTTCTTCCATGGCGGCGTCCCCGCCTCCGGCCACGATAACCTCTTTGCCTTTAAAAAAGAACCCGTCGCAGGTCGCGCAAGCCGAAACCCCGTGTCCGCGCAAGCGCTGTTCACTTTCCAAACCCAGCCACTTCGCCGAAGCGCCTGAAGCGATGATGACCGTTTTGCCGAGGTATTGGTTTTTTTCAGTGATGATCGAAAAAGGCCGCTTCTTAAATTCCACCGCCTTTACGGTTTCTTTCGCCAAAACCGCGCCAAAACGAACTGATTGGGCGGTCATCTTGCTCATCAGCTCCGGTCCCTGGATGCCTTCCGGATAGCCGGGAAAATTTTCCACTTCCGTGGTATCCATCAGCTGGCCGCCGGGATTTGAGCCTGCGACGATTAAAGTTTTCAGTTCCGCCCGGGAAGTATAAATGGCGGCGGTCAGGCCCGCCGGCCCGGAACCGATGATAATAGTGTCGTAAGTCATAGAAAATTTAAATGACACGCTTCAAATCTACAAATCTGCGCAAATCTACGAATGTCTACAAATCTTAGAAAAGATTATTTGCAGCCATTTGTAGATTTGTTTTCATTCGTAGATTTGAGGTAAAAATATTGATTAAACGCTCCAAATAAATATACCATAAATTCCGTCGGCAGACTATATCTTCACCGATTTCAACCGCAAGGAATTCAACACCACGAATAATGAAGAAAACGCCATCGCGGCGGCGGCGATCATCGGCGATAGAAGAATCTGGAAAGCCGGATAAAGCAGGCCGGCCGCCACGGGAATGCCAATAACATTGTAGGCAAAGGCCCAAAATAAATTTCCGCGGATTATTCCCATTGTGGTTTTGGAAAGTTTTAAAGCTGTCGCCACTCCTTGCAAACGGGAAGACATTAAGGTTACACCGGCGGTCTCGATGGCCACATCCGTGCCGGAACCCATGGCAATCCCGATATCGGCCGCGGCCAAAGCTGGAGCGTCGTTTATGCCATCGCCAACCATAGCCACTCTGTGGCCCGATTTACGCAATTTATTTACTTCCTCGGCTTTTTGCTCCGGTAAAATTTCCGATAGCACCTGCTCGATACCCAAAGTACGCGCTACGGCTTGAGCCGTGATTTTATGGTCCCCTGTTATCATCGCCACCGTCCGGCCTTGCCGATGCAGCTCTTCCACAGCCTGCCGGCTTTCCGGTTTAACGGTATCGGAGACGGCAATTAAACCGATAAATTCTCTTTCCAGCGCCACGTACATCACGGTTTTTCCCTCTCCGACCAGCGTTTCGGTTTTTTCCAGCAAAGCATTTATGTTAACCATTTTCTCCCGCATCAGCGCGAGATTTCCGATATGCACTACTTTACCGTCCAAAAAAGCTTCCGCGCCGCGACCGGGCAAGGCGGCAAAGTGATAAGCTGAGGCCAGCGGCAAACCGCGCCCTCGCGCTTCCGCCACGATTGCCTCGGCCAGAGAATGTTCCGAGCCCGCTTCCGCCGAACCCGCGGTTTGCAAAACAAAATCCGCCGTTACCGGCAAAAGCGGCGAGGGCATGACGTCGGTTACTTTCGGCTTGCCGTAAGTTAAGGTCCCGGTTTTATCAAAAACCACCATGCTCACTTTTGTCGCCCGTTCCAAACTTTCCGCGTCGCGA
>JBBUGP010000140.1:0-4917 GCA_038077895.1 Patescibacteria group bacterium | reverse complement strand
GATAGAGATACGAGTTTTTTACAGAAAACCGCGAGTGTACTATAATCAAAATAGTCAACCCCTTGCTTTTTGAGGGAGAAAAACAAAACAAATATGCCATCACCTCGCAATAATTCATCTTCATCTAACGTGACTTACAGCATTTCCTTAAGTTCGATTTTGAAAGTAGTTTTGGTTCTGCTGGGAATCTACGTCCTTTATATAGTCAGGGACCTGATTTTGTTATTATTGATTTCGTTAATTTTAGCTGCCGCCTTAAACCCGCTGGTGGAATGGCTTTATTCGCGCTTCAAATTCCCGCGCGGCTTGACGGTACTTTTGGTATATATTCTGTTTATTGCGCTCGCGGTAACGGTTTTAAGCCTGTTGATTCCCAAATTGATTTTGGAATTTGGAAATTTAGGATCCTCAATTTCCGACTTTCAGCAGAGGATAAACAGCCGAGGTTCTTCCATTCCGGAATTACTGCAAAGCTACGGCTTGTCGAATTCTTTAGATACTTTGGGATCAACCTTGCAAGGCTTTGCCAGCAATATTTTCGAAGCCACGCTGGGAATTTTCAGCGGAATTTTTGACGTCATCGCGGTTTTGGTTATCTCCTTTTATTTAGTCAGCCAAAGGGAGGGAATGAAAGATTTCGTGAAATCCCTGACCCCGGCCGCCTACCATAATCGGGTAGGAATGATCGTGGCGTCGGCCCAGAGAAAATTGGGGCAATGGATGCTTGGACAATTGTCTTTGATGGCGATAATTTTCCTGTTGACTTATATCGTTCTGCTTATCCTAAACGTGAAGTACGCTTTAACTTTGGCGCTGCTTGCTGGTTTGTTGGAAATTGTACCATATCTTGGGCCGATTATTTCCGCCATTCCGGCCATTTTGGCAGGGCTGCTGACTTCTCCAGGTTTGGCTTTGTTGGTAGCAATAGTTTATATTGCCATTCAACAGCTGGAAAATTACGTGCTGACGCCAAGAATTTTAGGCCGAAGCATCGGCGCGAATCCCTTAATTGTCTTGATCGCTTTGCTTGTTGGTTTTAACATCGCTGGCATCATCGGAATGTTGATCGCGGCGCCACTGCTGGCCGTCGCCGTGGTGATTTTGGAGGAGTTTGGTTGGTACGGGAAAAAACAGGATGAGACGCCGGCGAAATCTTAATTATGTTTTAGATTTTTTTGTCGGGATTTAACCTTGAACGCGCCAGAGGGCAGTCCGCAGGCAACGCCTGTTTTTATTTGGAATAATCTCGATGATATTGTCAGGATTTTTAAAACGGTTTATGCCAGAGGACTGCCCTCTGGCGACGAACGTGTAACTTCAATCTAAGTCGAATTTTATGAACGGGACTTTATATATCGTTGCCACCCCAATTGGTAATCTGGAGGATATCACCCTGCGCGCCTTGCGAGTTTTAAAAGAAGTCGATTTAATCGCTTGCGAAGACACTCGGCGCACAAAAATTCTTTTGGATCATTTTCAGATTTTCAAACCGACAGTTTCATACCACCAACGTTCCAAAATCCAGAAAGTCGATTTTTTGGTAAGCGAACTTTTGTCGGGAAAAAAAATCGCGCAAGTTTCCGATGCGGGCACGCCGGGGATTTCAGACCCGGGCGGCGTTTTGGTGGAGCAAGCTTTAAAAAATGGAATCGAAGTAGTTCCTCTGCCAGGGCCTTCGGCTTTGACCGCTTTGGCTTCAGTCGCGGGGATTCCCATGGATAAATTTTTGTTTTTGGGTTTCTTGCCCCACAAAAAAGGCCGAGAAACGCTCTTTCGCAGGATAAGAGAATCGGATGTGCCGGTGATATTTTACGAATCGCCGCATCGGATTTTAAAAACTTTAGAAGCTTTCAGAGAATCCGGCGGACAGCTTATACTTGGGCGGGAGCTGACAAAGAAGTTTGAAGATATTTTTCGCGGCAGCTTTGAGGAGGCGATTGCGAAATTCGAAAGTGCTCAGCCTTTAGGGGAATTCGTAGTAATTTATCAACCGGGAAAACGATAGCGAAATCGTGCAAAATTTGATATAATCTAAAAAGCCGATATTAAGGCTTTTTACTTTTATCTATGGCAGAAGAACAGCCGGCAAAAGAAAAATTTTATATCACCACTTCCATTCCTTACGTGAACGCCAATCCGCACGTGGGTTTTGCCATGGAGTTAATCCAGGCCGACGTTTTGGCGCGCTATCACCGGCTTTTGGGCGAGGATACTTGCTTTTTAAACGGCACGGACGAACACGGCAGTAAAGTGCCCAAAGCTGCCGCCGCGGCCGGCAAGGACGTAAAAGATTTCGTGAAAGAGATTTCCGGCAGGTTTCAGGATTTGTCAAAGGTTCTTGGAATATCAAACACTCATTTTATCCGCACGACTTCCCAGGGCCACAAAAAAGCTTCGCAGAAATTCTGGGAGAAATCCGTTGCCGCGGGCGACATCTATAAAGGAAAGTACGAAGGCTTGTATTGCGTCGGTTGCGAAAATTATTATAACGAATCGGAACTGGCGGCCGGTTTGTGCCCGATCCACAAAACCAAGCCCGAGCTGCTTTCCGAGGAAAATTATTTTTTTCGGTTTTCCAAATACCAACAGGCCTTACTCGACTATTACCATAAAAATCCGGGCTTCGTAAAACCTGCTAGCCGTTTTAACGAGATTATTCAGTTTGTGAAAAAGGGTTTGTCCGATATCAGCGTTTCCCGCTCCACCAAAACTTTAAAATGGGGGATTCCGGTGCCGGGCGATAAAAACCAGGTGATTTACATCTGGTTTGACGCGCTCATTAATTATGTCTCGGGAATCGGCTACGCGGAGGAGGATGGCACTTTCAAAAGATATTGGCCGGCGGACGTTCATGTGATAGGCAAAGACATTTTGCGTTTCCACGCGGCTTTGTGGCCGGCGATGCTTTTATCCGTCGGCTTGCCTTTGCCCGCGCGCGTTTATGTGCACGGGTTTATAACCGTTGACGGCGAAAAACTCTCCAAATCCCGCGGCAACGTGATTGATCCTTTTCCCTTAGTTTCCAAATATGGCCTCGACCCGGTGCGGTATTTTCTTTTAAGCGAAATTCCATCCGACGGTGACGGCGATTTCAGCATAAAAAAATTGGAGGCTCGCTACGCCGCGGATTTACAGAACAATTTAGGCAATTTGGTCAGCCGACTGACTAATCTGATTGAAAAAAATTTTGACGGCGATTTGCCGGAAGAAGATCCCGCTCCAAAAACTGCGGAAAACTTACAGCGACACATCGAGGAATTTCGATTGCATGAGGCTCTGGCCGAAATTTGGAAGAATATTTCCTGGGCCAATCAATATATCGATCAAGTCAAACTTTGGGAACTGCCCAAAAAGGACCCAAAACTTTTCAAAGAGGTGGTTTCTTCCTTGGTCGCTTTATTGCGGCAAGTGACAATCGAGCTTGCTCCGTTTTTGCCCGACACCGCCCAGAAATTGAATGAAATTTTTAGCGCGGAAAAAATAGTAAAATCTCAGCCATTGTTTCCGCGTTTGCATATTTGAGATAAATTAAGTTTGACTATATAACTCCATTACTCTACCGTAATAGAGTGAGATGTAAAATTATATGACAAAAATATCCTCGAAACCTCTTAGTGGCGAAAAGATGGGTTTATATGTGGATGAATTTTGGCGGGCAGTAACCTTCCTCGAGACCAAAGATGAGGTTAGGGCGTTTTTCCGTGATGTTTTATCCCACACCGAAAGGCAGATGCTGGCAAAACGGCTCCAAATCGCTAAAATGTTATTTCAGGGCAGCGATTATAAAGAAATAAAGAAAGAATTGAATGTCAGCGATACAACCATCGGCAAAGTTTCTCAATGTTTGCAATCATTTGGTGAGGGCTACCGAATCGTGCTTCCAAGACTCTTGGAATCGAGAAAGGTACGTCGGTTACCAAAATATTGGGATGGTAATTCGGGAGCAAAACTTTTAGCCGGAGCGGTTGCATTAGGAGTGACGGAATTGAATAAGAAGTACAAAAAAGTAAGGAAGCGGCGGTCTGCAATTGTCTGAATTTTTTTACTCTATTACTCTACCGTAATAGAGTGAAGATCTAAAAGCAAATTTTAAGAGGTTTCTTATGTTATTTGATTCTCACGCTCATTTAAATTTCAACGTTTTCAAAGAAGACGGCGACGCCATCGTTTCAGACTGCCTTAAAAATGGTGTTTGGGTCAACAATGTAGGCACACAGGCCGATACCAGCCGGCGGGTGGTGGAAATGGCGGAAAAACATCCGGAGGGGGTCTACGCGACGGTTGGATTGCATCCGATCCATTTAACTAGCCATGAAGTTGACGAAGAAGAAATCTACTTTAAGACTCGTGAGGAAAAATTCGATCCGGAATTCTACCGCAAACTGGCGCGAAGTCCGAAAGTCGTGGCCATAGGCGAGTGCGGCTTGGAATATTTTCGTCTGCCACAAGGTCAAGAGGCGGAAGCGAAAAAAATTCAGGAAGAGGCGTTTCGGGCACAGATTGAATTGGCTGCCGAAACCAAGAAGGCGTTGATGGTTCATTCCCGCGACGCCTACGCCGACATTCGCCGGATTTTGGAAGATTATCGCGGCAGGTTGCGCGCCGTGATTATCCATTCTTTTATCGGTTCTTGGGAAGAAGTTAAACCTTTTGTGAATGCGGGTTTCTATATTAGTTTTAACGGTATTATCACTTTTAAACCGCGCAAAGAGAGGAGACCCGGCCAATCGGACCCTAATTTGCTTTCGGTTGTCGATAAAGTTCCGCTGGAACAGATTTTGCTGGAAACCGACTGTCCCTATCTTTCGCCCGAACCGCTGCGCGGAGCTCGCAATGTGCCGCAGAACGTGAAATATGTGGCGCAAAAAATGGCGGAGATAAAAAAGTTAAGCGTGGAAGAAGTCGCGGAAAAGACGA
>JBBUGP010000139.1:0-3152 GCA_038077895.1 Patescibacteria group bacterium | reverse complement strand
AGTAGTAGTTATCCCCAAACCTGCAAACCCTATTATTGATTAGATAATCGCTATTGTTTTGACCTCAAAATCGTGTTATGGTAAAAAATAATAATTGATATCCTTCGGCAAGCTCAGGACGCTTTGGCTTATCTGTGTTAAGCAAGGACTGGGCGAAGCGAATGATAGGCCAAAGCGTGAATGGCGGCAATTTTACTTATAAAGCTCAAGAGGCCTTAATGGCCGCGCAAACGCAGGCGCGCCAGGCCGGCCAGCAGCAGATAGACGCTCTGCATCTGCTTTCCGCCTTGCTGTCTCAGGACGAGACAGTGGTTTTGAATTTGTTTCAAAAATTGGGCGTGGAAATAGACAAACTTCAACAGCGAGTTAAAAAAGCCCTCACCACTATTCCGCCCTCGGCCAATCCCCAGCCATTAGGCCAGTTTTATCTCACGCAGGATATGGCCAAGGTTTTAGACCAGGCCCGGCAGGAAGCCATAAAAATGGGCGACGAGTTTATCTCGGTGGAGCATTTGTTTTTGGCCATGCTGGCCGCGGATACTAAAGCCAAAGAAATCTTGGAGTCGGCGCCTTTGTCGCTGGATGGAGGCGTGGCCACTTTGGAAGCCGGTACTCGGCTGGATTATCCCACTTGTCTTAAAATTATTTCCCAAATCCGGGGCAACTCGCGGGTCACCGACCCGGAACCGGAATCAAAATATCAGGTCATTCAAAAATACGCCCGCAATTTAACCGTGATGGCGCGCCAGAAAAAGTTAGACCCGGTTATCGGCAGGGAAGACGAAATCAGGCGGCTAATGCAGGTGCTTTCTCGGCGCACCAAAAACAATCCGGTTTTAATCGGCGAAGCGGGCGTGGGCAAAACCGCCATCGTGGAGGGCTTGGCGCAAAAAATCGTGCGGGGGGATGTGCCCGAGTCCCTGCGGGAAAAAGAGCTTATCTCGCTTGATTTGGGCGCTTTGGTGGCCGGCACAAAATACCGGGGCGAATTTGAAGACCGCATCAAGGCCTTGCTTAAAGAAATCACCCAGGCAGCCGGAAAATATATTATATTTATCGACGAACTTCATACTTTGGTGGGCGCTGGCGCGGCCGAAGGCGCCATCGACGCTTCCAATCTTTTGAAGCCGGCTTTGTCTCGGGGAGAGTTGCGCGCCATTGGCGCCACCACAATCAAAGAATATCAGAAATATATCGAAAAAGACCCTGCTTTAGAAAGAAGGTTTCAGCCGATTTTCGTGCCCGAGCCGTCGGTAGACGACACCGTGGCCATTTTGCGGGGCATTAAAGAAAGATACGAAGTGCATCACGGGGTTCGCATCAAGGATTTGGCTTTGCGGGCGGCCGCTGATTTGGCCAGCCGCTATATCTCGGACCGATTTCTGCCGGACAAAGCGGTTGACTTGATGGACGAGGCGGCCTCGGCTTTGCGCTTGAATATCGAGTCCGAGCCCGCTCCGCTGGACGCTTTGAAAATGGAAATACAGAAGTTGAATATCGAAAAAGAGGCCCTCAAAAAAGAAAACGACAAAAACAGCAAAAAACGGCTTTTGGTTTTAGACCGAAGCTTGGCTGATTTAAACGAGCAGGCCAAGGCCCTGGAAATGAAGTGGAAAAATGAAAAGGACTTAATTACCAAAATTAGAGACCTTAAAAAAGAAATCGATACCCTGTCTTTTCAATCAGAAATTGCGCAAAGGGAAGCGGATTTGCAAAAAGTGGCCGAGATAAAATACGGCCGTATTCCGGATATGCTCAAAGAAATCCGCGAAACCGAGAAAAAATTAATCGCGGTTCAGAAAAAAGGCCAAATTCTCAAGGAAGAAGTGGGCGAGGAAGACATCGCTGAGGTGGTTTCGCGCTGGACAGGCATACCGGTTATGCGTTTAATGGAAGAAGAAGCCAAAAAATTGAATGAGATGGAGAAAACTTTGGCCGGCCGGGTTATTGGCCAGGAAGAAGCCATTGTGGCCGTGACCAACGCCATTCGGCGCAACCGAGCGGGCGTGTCCGAAGAAAAGCGGCCAATGGGCTCATTTATGTTTTTGGGGCCAACGGGCGTGGGCAAAACAGAAACAGCCCGGGCCTTGGCCGAGTTTTTGTTTAACGACGAAAATGCTTTGGTGCGGCTGGATATGTCCGAGTATATGGAACGGCACACGGTTTCCAAGATTATGGGTTCGCCGCCCGGCTATGTGGGCTATGAAGAAGGCGGGCAATTAACCGAAAAAATCAGGCGGCGGCCTTACAGCGTTATCTTGCTGGACGAAATTGAAAAAGCGCACCCCGAGGTTTTTAATATCTTATTGCAGATTTTGGAAGACGGCCGCTTAACCGATTCCAAGGGACGGACAGTGTCTTTTAAGAACACTATTTTGATTATGACTTCCAATGTTGGCTCTGAGTATATTGCCGAAATGGGCAATTTGGGCTTTTTGGACAATCAGGAACATGGGCATCTTACACCGCAGGCCTTGAAAGAAAAAGTGATGGACGCTTTAAAAAAAGCATTTCGGCCGGAGTTTTTGAATCGTATTGACGAAATCGTCATCTTTAATTATCTTCGGCAGGAAGAAATCAGGAAAATCGTGGATTTGGAGCTCAAAAAAGTTGAGGAGCGCTTGCGTTCGCAGGACATTAGTATTAAGGTTTTTGAAAAGGCCAAGCAGTTACTGGCTGAAAAGGGCTTTGACCAGAACTTGGGCGCCCGGCCGTTAAAGCGGGTTATACAGCGCCTAGTGCTTGACTCTTTGGCTTTGAAAATTATTTCGGGCGAAATTAAATCCGGCGACGACATCGTGGTTGATTTTGAAGATGACCGTCTTGTTTTGCGAAACCCCAAAGTTGATAAAAAGCCGGCTAAAACAAACTAAACTCTATGCTTCTGAAACGAACTTTTGTTATTATCGGTCTTTTTATTGTGGCTATGGTGGGCGGTATTTTCGCGGACCAGATTATTTGGCCCTACTTTGTGGAAAAACCGCTTTTTTACCAGTACCGGCTGGAAAAAGCGCCTATTTATCTAACGGAAACAAAGCAAGTAACGATTGAGGAAAATACCGCTCTGTCCGATGCCATAGAAAAAACGGCCAAGGCGGTGGTTGGCGTTAAAACCAAAACCAAAACCGGAGTTGTTGTTGAGGGCTCCGGCC
>JBBUGP010000138.1:0-2573 GCA_038077895.1 Patescibacteria group bacterium | reverse complement strand
CGGTGTAACCGGCAAGACTTCAAAAATTCCCAAGCGCCCTTTATAACCGCTGTTATTGCATTTATCACAGCCCTCTCCGTGATAAAAATCCACTTGCGACAAATCGGAAACTTTACCCCCAACGGCCTCGACTTTTTTCATGACTTCCAACAGCCTCTTTACGTTAAAATCCTTCTCCAAACTTAGGAACGCTTTTTTGTCGAGCTTTTGAGGCTTTTTACACTCGGCGCAGATTTTGCGCACCAATCGCTGGCCGACGATATTATTGATCGTGGAAGCGATTAAATACGGCTCAATGCCCATGTCGATTAAACGCGGCAAGGCGCCGGCGGCGCTGTTGGTGTGTAAAGTCGAAAGCACCAAGTGGCCGGTCATAGCGGCGTGCACGGCTTCTTCGGCCGTTTCATGGTCGCGGATTTCGCCGATCATGATGATGTTGGGGTCTTGGCGTAAAAGCGCCCGCAAGCCGATAGCGAAGGTCAGACTGATTTTTGGATTTACCTGCATCTGATTTACGCCCGGCACCCGATATTCTATCGGGTCTTCAATCGTGCTGATATTCACCTTCTTGGTGTTTAAAATCGTTAAAACCGAATAGAGCGTGGTGGATTTTCCCGACCCCGTCGGGCCGGTGACCAGCGTCATACCATGCGGTCTTTTGAGATTGCTTTTGATAATTTCCAAAGCGTTTCCGGTTAGGCCCAACGCCTCCATCGACACGGCCTGCGCGCCTTCTTCCAGCAAACGCATAACGATTTTTTCCCCGTCAAAAATCGGGATGGTGGAAACGCGCAATGAGATTTTGCGGTTGTCCCGCTCGATGCGGAACCGGCCGTCCTGGGGCAGGCGGTGTTCGTCGATTTTAAGGTTGGATAACACCTTCACGCGTGCAATCAGCGCCGGTAAAATCACCTTTGGCAAAGTCATCACGTCATGCAGAATTCCGTCAATGCGGTAACGGACAATCACCTCGTTCTCCTGCGGCTCGATGTGGATGTCGGACGCGCTTTCAAAAATCGCGTATTCCAAAAGCGTGTCAACCACTCTGACCACGGGAATTTCCTGGGCCATCTTTTGCAATTCGTCTTCAACGCCCGCCTCGTCTTTACCGCCTTTAGATTCTTCGGTCTTATGACCTTTTAAAATTTTCTCGAATTCCGACTTCAGCGAGGTGTGGTATTGGGAAAGCGCGAAATCCAAACCCGAATGAGTGGCTAAAAACGGCACGACTTGAAAATTGGTTTTTTTCTTGATAAACTCACGCGTCTGCAGATCGTCGGGGTCAAGCATCGCCACGGAAAGCTTTTCGCCTTTTTTTTCGAAAGCCACAACCCTATGCCTTCGGGCGATAGGTTCGGGAATTAAATGCAAAATCCCCTGTTCGATTTTTATGTCAAGCAGATCGACTGTCTTTACCTTATAATGCTCGGCCAAAGCTTTGGTTAAATCGTCCTCGGTCAAAGCTTTTTTGGCCACCAAAAAATTCTCCAGCGGTATCCGGTTCTCCGCCGCCTGCTGTTCCAAGGCCTGTAATTTATCCTCGGTAACCAGTTCGCTTTTTGTGATTATCTCTTTTAAAACACTGGTGGAAAGCGCCATTTTTGATTTAGATTTTATTCTTTGGACTTATTTTGGCTATTTTTTACTTTGAACTTGTCCGATATCGATTGGTAGGTCTCGATCTGATGATTGAGAGGCTGGAAAAAAGACTTAAAAAAGTCCCGTTTTTGTTTCAAAACACTTGCCCGGTAGAGCAACTTTGAGTTTTGTGTTTTTTGGCGAAGCCCGGCGATATTCCGAACTTCAACCTTAGTAAGGCGTGTATCAGCTGTTTTACCTAAACCTTAAACACAAAAGACTTCGCTCTCAAAGTTGTCTTACCGGGCTTGCCTTAACGTGTAATTATTATAACAGAAACAATATTTTTAGTCAAAAATAACGGTTTTCTCTAGAGTTTAAAAATTTTTTCTTCTATCTTGCCTAGATTAACCAAGGACAAAAAGAGTCCGCCCCTCTGGGAAGATTCCACGCGGGAGACTTCGTACAGGCTCCTCTTTAAGATCGCGACGACTTCTTTCAGTACGCGCGCAGTATATACCAAATCCTCTTCTCCATAATCCATTCCCTGCTTTTTTTCCCATCTAGTCGAAAGTTGACGGTACACCTTTGCCAGCAAGGTATTTTTGTACCAGACAACGTCGGCGCCAGCTTCGGTCGCAAGCCATAAGTCGCCACCCATTTCCGCGCCGGAAATTAAAGCGGAAAGTTGCTTATGCCAAGCCGCGACTTTGCGGTAAAAAGGAAAAGCTTCCGGTTCAGGGGGTTCTTGCGCATCGTCCAAATTGGTGATGTCGATTCCCATTCGCGCCGCGTCTTTTTTGATCATCTCTAAAGTTTCCCGCAAATTCCGACTTACATCGCGAAACATCATTTCAGGATCGTCCGGATTTTCGCCTACTTGGATATGTCTTCGGCGGTCGGCGGCAATCCGCCCGCAAATCGCACAAGTATTCTTACCGCAAGGCACCCGTCGCCAACTGCAATCCATCCACTTGGGCATTTGAAATTTCTTC
>JBBUGP010000137.1:0-4211 GCA_038077895.1 Patescibacteria group bacterium | reverse complement strand
ATGGACATTCTTCTTTATGGACTGCCGACGATTTCACCCACCCGGCCCACCTCTCCACTTTCCAGGCGCACCTTGATGCCGCGCGGATGAAAAGCGGAATTGGTTAAAATTTCGGCCACGCGGCCGCGAGTCAGCCGGCCGGTGGACTGGTCGGCTTTTTGCACGATATCCACCAGCTGTCCGGGATTGATGTCTTCTCTTTTTTCGACAGGCATAAATTAACTTTTTATCTGATCGAAAATCGCAACATCGCCTTTCTCATACTCGCCCATTTCAAAGCCATCATACACGAAATGATCGCCGTCTTGCAGAAACCACAAACTCGTTTTCCGATCTAAAACCAACATAAAGCCCCTGCCGTTGCTACTATCAAGCGGAATCAAATCGATTGTTTTCACCTTTCCAAAAACCTGCTGCGCTTTTTCAAAAAGCTCCGGATTAGCATTAATTATCTTGGCAAACTTACGGAAAGCTAGTTTGGGCCAAAATTTTAAAAGTGTTTTTTGCCACCAGCTGATGTGTATTTCAGGCTCTTTCATAATTACTTCCCCACTCCAATCCTCTTCAAGTGGACAATTCGCGCGAATTGTCCAGTAGTGAAACTTGGACAAAACTCAAAGAAAAAGACCGATCGCTTTATGAAAATCCTTTGGAATATCGGGACTCAGACTATAATACACGCGGCCTTGCTTGCCCTCCCCCCGCAGAACTCCGGCGCGATCCAAAATTACCAAATGCTGGGAAGCCCCTTTCAAAGATATCCCGATCTCTTTGGCGATTTCTGAAACGCTTAAACCGCCGCTATATCCCTTCAAAAGCTTGATAATCTTCAAACGGCTAAAATTGCCCAAAATTTTAAATATCTGTACCCATTTTTTCATATCTCCAATTTTATCACAAAACTATCAAGTGGACAATTCGCGCGAATTGTCCACTTAATCTAGCTGGACTTTACTCCACGGTGAATTTAATGTCCGCCAGCGCCTCACCGGATTTTCCCAAAACTCCCAAATCCTGCCCGTTATAAATCAGCCGCGTGGCGCCGGCGTTGCCGGTGGAGACCAGTATTTCATTTTCCGCGCGAAATTCCGCCTTTGTCCCGCCGGCCAATTCCCCTTCCTGCGCCACCTGCCCATCAACCACTGCCTTAATCCAAGCGTTTCCCGGCCCGACTTCAACCACCACCTTCATCCCGACGGCCTCACCGATAATCCCGGCCGTGCCCGTGGCCGTCTCGGGCGCGGAAGAAACGATGATGGAACGGCTTACTTCCGAAGACTTGCCGAATTTGTTTTCGGCCCGAATTAAAATATTATTAGCGCCTTCCGTTAAATTCAAAACTTCGGTAAACTCGCCGTCCTCGGCGACCAGCACCGGCTGTTTATTGATAAAAAGCTTGCTGCCCGGCTCGGCGCGGCCACGCAATAAAATGTTGCGCGCTTCAGTGGTTAAATCGGCGGCCGGATAAGAAATCTCAAGCGAAGGCGCGGCCGAAACCGACCGGACTTGCCAAACCAGATAACCGACGCTTAACGCCGCTAAGACTAAAACCAGCGCCAGACTGAAAGTTTTCGGCGTGATCACGATCCGGGGAGTGATAAAGGGTTTAGACGCGCGAGGGGCCAGCGGGTCGCGGGAGGTTAAGCTTCGGTCCACGCCCCGTTCCCGTTCGAACTGCTCCAGCAGGCTTTTGGCCGGCAGTTTGTAAACGGCGGCCAGGCTTTGCAAAAAGCCCCGTACGTAAACGTCATCAGGCAATTTGCCGTACTCGCCGGCTTCCAAATTCTTTAAAAACTTCTCCGGAATCTGGGTCAGCCGCTGGACCTGGGCGCAGGTCATCTTCAGGGTATTGCGCATATCAGCTAAATACTCGCCCAAAGTCTCGCTTTTGATTTTTTTGGATTTAAACAAGGAGGTCATATTGATTTACATTTTTACTATATCACACTCCCTAAAAGCCAGCCATGTCAAAAGCCTCCGGATTTTCGGAGGCTTTTTAAAAATGATAGGAGTTACGGGTTTGAAGCCTTTGTTCGACCTGCCCGCCAGTGCCGTCTAACAAAATTAGAGAAAATGTCTAAGTTCTCTGTAACTTCAGGATTTTCTCGATAATGCTGGAAGGCGTAGGCAGGCGGGGCAAAACCGAGGATTCGGCGCGACCGGCGTAGTAATCTACGACGAGGCCGAACTAAAGGCTTTAATATGTGCGAAGTCGCCTCATCGGCAACCCGCCGAAGAGGCGGGAAGTTGGCCAAAGGCTTGCGGCGGGTCGGGCTTTGCCCGACTGAAGCAAGTCAAACCCGTAAGTCCTAAATGAGATTTCTTTTACCAGTTACGATCCTTTCATCAACGGCATTGGAACCGGATTGCCGCCGTCTTGCTTGTCTAAGATATCCTTGATTATCGGAATTACCACGTTTTTCTGGTAAAAATACTGTTCCTCCGGCGGATCAGTTATCGGAAAAATCAAGGCCGGAACAATCAATTCTTCCGTCACGCCGCTGTCGTAAGACCAAAGCTTCATCAATATGGTTTTTGGCGTTCCCAATTTAATTTCCACGGTTCGGCTTGCTTCCGGCATTGGGTAAGGATAGCCGCCACCGCCGTAGCCGCCGCGGAAACTGCCGGCTTCGGCCAGCTTAATCAGCCGGTCGGTGTCGGTTTCGGTCTGATAAGTCGAGCTTTCGTACCTTTGCGAAGAAAGTTCGTAAACCCCGCTGACTTTTTTGTATCTGACGTTCACATTGACCGAAAGTCCGGAAGGGTTGCCCGACTCGTCAAAGACTTCCTGACCCGAAAGTTTAAGGGGAAAAATCACGGTAGCTATTTCAGGAAAGTAAAATTGCGATTTATCGGCTATAATTTCGTAATCCCTTCTCCAGAAATTCTGCACCATCGGCTCGCTATAATTTTCCAACGCGATCCCATGCGCCGCCAAAAATTCTTCGGCCAGCTTGATGACGGTTTGGTCGTCAGGCATATCGGAAACGCCTAAAGGCGCGGGTATTGCGCAAGTCATGCCCTGGCACAACCGGCCGCCCTCGCCCCATCTTAGCCAGTTTTCCGAGATGGAAATCGTGCCTTCCTGTAAATTCACGTAAAAGGCGTAGCCAAAGTCGCGATCTTCCACAAAACTCAAGGATTGTAGCATCAAGTTGTTGAAAGATTTCAGATTAAACACCCCGAAATTCAAATTTTTCAATGCCTGCGCGGCGGAGTCTACAGAACCCAAACCCTTTATCCGCCGAAAAATCGGCATTTCTGCCTGGTCAACAGAAAACTTGTCGCCGGCGTAGACAAACTTATATTGCATCATCGGCGGGACAAAACCGCCGCCGCCAACGCCCCCGCCCATACCCGCCGGAGCGGATGAGGAGGGAGCCAAAAGCGCCGTATTGGCGATATCGGCCGCGCTGTTACCCGCAGACTCCGGCCCCATCATTGGAGATCCGCCCATTGGGGATCCTCCGCCGCCCATGCCTCGGGCTACGGTAAAATCCCGGCTGGCCAAACTGCCAAAAGCGCCCTTGCCCAAACTTGCGATTTGCACGTCGGGCGAGAAAAGCTGTTTTTGTTCGACCGCGAGATTTCCGCGGTTTTGCAGAAGATAGACACTGCCGGCGGCGATTAATGCCAGCGCGGCAAATCCCCCCAAAGCGTAGTTTAATTTTTTCATGAAATTGAAATTAATGATTGCGTTTTTTGGCTGCTTTTTTAAAACTTCCGCCGAGGCCAGAAGCTTCCGGCGCAGGCCGCCGACAAATTCGGCGTCAATGGAAATCTTGTCTTTGGAAAGCAGTAACCCGCTGATAATTTTTTTCAAACTTTCTTCGTGCCGGCGCAGGCCGGAATCAACAGCGTAAAGCTCCCGCAAAATTTCTTCAATTCGTTTATCCATATATTTCAGTTAATTACAGTCTTTGTAGGGGCGGATATTATCCGCCCGCCAGAGAGAGGGTATTTTAATTAACAACAAGGGCTAAAAAAGCCATGAGTAAAACCGGCATTTCTTCTTTTAATTTTACCAACACTCTGGAAAAAATCATTTTGCAGTTGGCTTCGCTGGTTCCCAGAATCTCCGCGATCTCCCGGTGCGTCAGATCGTCCCAAACGCGCATTGTCACGATATCGCGCTGCTGCGCCGAAAGCTTTAAAAGATATTTTCGCACCAGCTCCAAATCTACGGCGGCGGCCGTTTCGCGCTGGGGTGA
>JBBUGP010000136.1:0-3140 GCA_038077895.1 Patescibacteria group bacterium | reverse complement strand
AAAGAGAGCCAGAGAAGAACATTCTGGAAGTTGTATTACTGGGTCATCCCAGTATCTGTTTATGTTCCTATAGTCATCATAACAAAATCTTGTGTTTAGCGTCAAAAACCCCCAGAACCCTAACTTTACCGAAATCTGACCGGCTGCCCATGCGCCACAATGCTCTGCAACAGGCCAACGCTGATTAAAGAAGTTAGAAGCGAACTTCCGCCATAACTAATCAGCGGCAAAGGCACGCCGGTGATCGGCAAAATGCCGATATTCATGGCGATATTTATCGAAGTCTGAAAGAAAAAATAAGAAAAGATTCCGACGGAAAGAAAAAAGCCATAATTCTCCCGGGAATTTTTTATTACTTTGATAATTCGCAAAAACCAGACGGAAAGCAGGAGGAGTAAAAACGAAGCTCCCAAGAATCCCAGTTCCTCGGCCAAAGAAGCAAAAATAAAGTCGGTCTGCCGCTCGGGCAAAAAGCGCAAGCCACTGACCACTCCCCGCGCAAAGCCTCGGCCGAACAACCCGCCCGAGCCGACGGCGGTAATCGCCTGCAGGGCGTTATATCCCCGGCCTTGCGGATCGGCCGTCGGTTCCAAAAAACTGTAAATTCTATCTTTTTGATAATCCTTAAGTATATAAGCCCAAGAAAACGCGCTTGTGGCCAAAAAAACCAGAAGCAAAATGGCCAAATGTTTTTTGGAAACTCCGGCGGCTAAAAACATCCCCAGCCATATAAAGCCCAGCACCATCGCCGAACCAAGATCGGGCTCGGCCAAGGTTAAAGCCACAGGAATGGCGACTATGACGGCTGACCACAAGACGGTCCGAAAACGCCGGATTTCCGGAAGTTTCTTTTGAAAGTAAGCCGCTAAAAAAACAATCAAAGCGAGTTTGGCCAATTCCACCGGCTGCATCTGAAAAAAACCAAGAGAGAACCAGCGACGGCTGCCGCTGATATTCATGCCGAAAAATAAAACGGCTACCAAAAGCAGGACCGCAAAAACATAAAACGTGCCGGCGGCGCGCCTTAAAAACCTATAATCAAATCCGCTCGCAATAATTAAAAAACCCAGGCCGGCGATGAAAAAAAACAGCTGCCTGGCGAATAATCCGGACTTAACTGGATCGGAAAATGTCGTGGAATAAATCATCAACAAGCCTACCGCAACCAATAAAACCGAGGCGGCCAAAAGATACTTGTCGAGACGTTTTAAGAAATTAAAAAATTTCGAGAACATGGGGTTAAGAGCCTATCGGTCTGACAAGGATTCCCCTTGTCTTGGGACAAGGGGAATCCTTGTCACGATTTACACAAATCGGGAAAACCGGCGGAATCCGAGAACCTGCTATTTTAATTTATCTTCTTTGCAAATCAAAATAATCATCCATTTCCGATTCGCTGGTAAAAATCGAGCCTTTCTTTAAAAGATTCACCCTCGGCTTAAATTCGACAAAAGCCACCGCTCCGCTGATGGGCACCGGCCAGAGTACGCGGAAAAATCGGCTTTCGTGCGGCATCATATAGTTTAAGGTCGTAAAATTAACTCCCACGACCTCCCGCTTGATATCGTAAAGTAAAATGGCCAGCTCCAGTTCCGGCACGATGTAAGGATTATCGTTACGCGCTTGCGCCGAGACCATGAACGGTCCGTTCTTTTCAGCGCCGTATTCCACTCCCTCAAAAATAAAATTGAGATTGCTTATCTCGCTAACCCGCGACCAGTGGTTAAAGCGGAACAGGACTTTTACACCGGCCGGCGGGGTGGAAAGCGACTGGGGCGGCATCAATAAAATATTTTCCTGGCCGGGAAGAATATAGGAAGCGGTGGAAGTGGAGCTGGAATAACGTTTCAACTCCTCCCCGGCTGTACCGGTTAAAATAAAATCGTAATCCAACTGGCGGATCGCCAAGTCGGGATTGGGGTTAGACACCCGCGCGTAAGCAAAATACAAGCCCGAACCGATGGAAAAAAATTTCTGATCTTTAATTTCCAAATCTTTCGCGTCGGGCTTCACATAGATTATCGGCGGCGGCGTATAGCCCGTGAGAAAAACGCTGTAAAACGCGTACTTCAAAGCCACGCCCGCCGGCACGGCTAAAACCATCACCACGGCTAAGGTAATAAACAGCGCCTTGGGAACGCTCTCAATCTTTTCTTCCCAGCTGATAATTTTTTCCTGCAATTCCAGCTCGGATTTGTTGGGGAGGATAACCATTTTTTGCTCTTAGTTCTTGATTTCATTATAGCAGAGGGGCTAAAAATCAAGAAATTTCACGCAAAAAAGCAATTTACCTCTTGGTAACTTTTAGACTATAATAACCTAAGACGGTTTCAAAATTTCCGTTACACCTCAAATCTACAAATGATGACAAATCTACGAATGTCTACAAATCTTAAAAAAGATTATCCGTAGCCATTTGTAGATTTGTTCCGATTCGTAGATTTGAAGATTAGAAATTTCTGCCATGTTCACCCACCTTCACGTCCATTCGCATTATTCCCTGCTTGACGGGCTGCCGAAAATCGGCGACCTGGTTCGGACTGCCAAAGAAAAGGGCTGCACCGCCCTGGCCCTAACCGACCATGGCGCGATGTATGGGGCGATTGAATTTTATAAAAAATGCAAAAGCGAAGGAGTGAAGCCAATTATTGGAATGGAAGCCTACCTCGCCCCGCGCGGCCTGGAAAGCAAAAAAGAACGCTTGGAAGACAAACCCTCTCACCTCACCCTGCTGGCCAAAAATTTCACCGGCTACAAAAACCTAATGCAGCTGACGACCGTGGCCCACCTGCGGGGATTTTACTATAAACCCCGCATCGATCTGGAAGCGCTTAAACAACACAAGGAAGGCCTGATAGTATTATCCGGCTGCATAAGCTCGGAATTGTCACGAGCGATCCTGGCCGGCAGGCTGCCCGCGGCTAAAGAACTTGCCAAACAATACCAAGAAATTTTTGGGCCGGAAAATTATTACATCGAAATCCAGCGGCAGCGCATAACCGGCGACGAAGAATTTCGCAAAAAACGCGACGCGATGAACGCCGGCCTCGCGCAAATCGCCGACGAGCTGAAAATTCCGATCGTGGCCACCGCCGATTGCCATTACCTGAATTCGGATGACGTCGAAGCGCAGGATATTT
>JBBUGP010000135.1:0-4637 GCA_038077895.1 Patescibacteria group bacterium | reverse complement strand
AGGGTTATCGAACCAATCGTTTGTGGAGCTTCTAATTTTGAGGTCGGCGATATGGTCGCATTGGCTTTGCCGGGCGCGAAAGTGAAAGATCAGCACGATCCCGCCGGCAAGACTGTTACTTTACAAAAAGCCACGATCCGCGGGGTGGAAAGCCAGGGGATGATTTGTTCTGGTTTTGAACTAGGATTATCCAGTCAGCCGGAGAAAGGGATATTGCTGTTAAAAGACGATGAGACTGCTGGCAAGACTTTTTCGCCTGAAATGATTAGATAATTTGAGGACATACGCGCTAGAGGGCAGTCCTCTGGCACGGTGCGGTTATTTAGAATAATCTCGATTACGTTGTTAGGGTTTTTAAAACGGTTTATGCCAGAGGACTGCCCTCTAGCATTAAAAGTGTAAGTCCTAAATTTAATAGATTATGCCCGAAAAATTTGTTGTCAGCACGGCCAAGGAGAACCGTCTAAAAAAAGAATTGGAGAAACGCACGGATTTTGAAGCACAGCGGATTAAGCGCTATTTAGCCATGCCCGATTTATCGCGCGTTTCCGAAAACCCTGTGGCGGAAATAGTCAAAAGAATTTTAGCCTATCCATATTTTAAAGATTTAGACACCATTCAAACGCCGGAGATCTTGCCCGCCGATATCAGTTTTGATCTATTTGATTTCCCGGCCGACCACCCGGCGAGGAACAAAAGCGACACCTATTATATAGACGATAAGAATATTCTTCGCACCCACACCACGATAATGTGGTATTACTACCTAAAAGAGCCAAGCGTAAAACAGAGAATCTCCCAAAATCAACCGATTGGATGCTTTTGTTTCGGAAAAGTTTACCGCAAAGATGAAATCGACAGCAAACATATGAATGTTTTCCACCAGATTGACGGCTGGTACCTGGAGCCAAAAAGCGTTAAAACCATTGGAAAGCAAGATTTGGAAGAAGCCTTGGGTAATATCGCCAAAGCGGTTTTTGGACCAGATGTTAAATATCGTCTTAATCCGGACACCTTTCCTTATACGGATCCTTCCTTGGAAATGGAAGTGGAAATCGAAGGCCGTTTTGTCGAGGTTGTCGGTTGCGGCGTGGTAAAAGGCAGTGTTTTGAAAAAACTGGGTGTTGACCCTGATAATTATACCGGTTGGGCCTTCGGCTTTGGTCTTGAGCGCTTGGCAATCGCCAGCATGGATTTGCCCGATATTCGCCTGCTCTGGAGCGACGACCCGCGCGTGAAAAAACAGCTGCATCTCGGTCAGAAATTCGTTCCGGTCAGCAAATATCCGCCGATTACGCGAGACATTTCGTTTATAGTTGACAAAAACTTCGTGCCGAATAATTATTTTGATTTAATCCGCGAAGTCGGAAAAGACTTGGTGGAGGAAGTTAAGCTTTTGGACAAATATGATGACACGAAAAAATTCGGGCCGGATAAGGTTAGCTACACTTATCGCGTGATTTACCGCAGTCCGGAGAGAACATTGCGTACGGAAGAAGTGGAACCGTTGCAAAACAAACTTTATGAGATGACCAAGACGCAATATCAGGCGCAGTTAAGATAATATTTTTATTAACCATAGAAAATCACGATCAACTATGAAGGAAAAGAGCAAAAAAACACAATCTGACGCTTACGGCGCGGAACAAATAACCGTGCTTGAAGGACTGGAACCCGTGCGCAAGCGGCCAGGGATGTATATTGGCTCCACCTCCGAATCCGGACTGCATCATTTGGTCTGGGAAGTGGTGGACAACTCCATTGACGAAGCAATGGCCGGTTTTGCCAATAAAATTTCCGTGACCATTCATTCCGATGGAAAATTGACAGTCAGGGATAACGGCCGAGGCATACCGGTTGACCGCCATAAAGTAACAAAAAAGTCCGCTTTGGAAACGGTTTTAACCAAACTTCACGCCGGCGGGAAATTCGAGGGGCAGGCTTACAAGGTTTCCGGCGGGCTTCATGGCGTCGGTGTATCCGTGGTCAACGCGCTTTCATCCTGGCTGCGCGCCGAGGTGCGCCGCGACGGGCAAATCTATTCCCAAGAATACAAATTGGGAAAACCGGTTAGCGCGGTAAAAAAATTAGGCAAAATTTCTTCTAGGGATTCGTTTCAACAGGGGACGCAAATTACCTTTTTTCCGGACGCTTCGATTTTTGAAACCACAACGTTTAACGTAAAAACCATCACGGATCACCTGAAGCAACAGGCTTATCTGACGCGCCGGACAAAAATCGGGATTTTTGACGAACGGATTGGCCGTAATTTTAACTACTACTTCGAAGGCGGCATAGTATCGTTCATAAAACAGATTAACCGCCATAGAATCGTCAAAAGCGAGCCGATTTACGTGGACAAATCCCTTAACTCGATCCAAATCGAGGTCGCGATTCAATATACCGATGATTTTTCGGAAAACCTGCTGGCCTTCGCCAACAACGAGCATACCACCGAAGGAGGGATGCATGTCACCGGCTTTCGAACCGCGCTGACCCGCGCGATTAACAAGCACGCCACAAAAAACGGCTATACCAAAGAATCGGACAAACTGACGAGCGAAGATATGCGCGAAGGTTTGACCGCGATTATTTCGGTAAAACTTCCCAACCCGCAATTTGAAGGGCAGACAAAGAGCAAGCTGGGCAACCCCGAGGTCAGAACCGCGGTGGAAGCTGTTTTAAGCGAGGCTTTGGAAGCTTATCTGGAAGAACATCCAAAAGACGCCGATAAAATTTTGGAAAAAGTAATTTTGGCTTCAAAAGCCCGGCTGGCGGCCAAAGCGGCCCGCGATTCTGTCATCCGAAAAGGCATTTTGGAAGGCCTGGCGCTTCCTGGAAAGCTTGCCGACTGTTCCGAATCCGACCCAGCGCTTTGCGAACTTTACATTGTTGAGGGCGATTCGGCCGGCGGCACGGCCAAACAGGGCAGAAGCCGAAAATTTCAGGCTATATTGCCTTTACGCGGAAAAATTCTGAACGTGGAACGCGCCCGGCTGGACAAAATGCTGGCCAATACGGAAATTAAAAACCTCATCATCGCCATGGGCACAGGTATTGGCGAACAGTTCGATTTAACAAAACTTCGCTACCACCGCGTGATTATTATGACGGATGCCGACGTGGACGGCGCCCATATTCGAACTTTACTTCTTACTTTTTTCTACCGGCATTTTTTGGACTTGGTAAAAAACGGTCATATCTACATCGCTCAGCCACCACTCTACAAAATACAGCAGGGTAAAAACGTGAAATATGTTTTTAACGACGCGGAAAAAGAAAAAATAATCGCAGAATGGTCTAAGCCGCAAAAAACGGTTAAGACCGAAAAACAGGCTCCTGTCGCCGAAGAAAACGCCGAAGGAGTTGTAACTGAAAGCATTAGGGGCATAAATATCCAAAGGTACAAGGGCTTGGGCGAGATGAACGCCGAACAGCTTTGGGACACAACCATGAATCCGGAAAGTCGGCTGATGTATCAGGTTAAAATCAACGACGCGGAAGCGGCGAATGAAATTTTTGAAACCTTGATGGGCAACGAAGTCGCTCCAAGAAAAAAATACATTCACACTCACGCGCGGACCGTAAAAAATCTTGATATTTAAAAAACCGGCGACAGTAAAGTCACCGGAAGCTGATGGCGATGACGAGGCCGCCGATCAGCCCGACTGCCATAGCCGCCTTCTCAAGCGCGCGGAGGTTGGCCGCCTCTTTGAAGACGGTCAAGCCGATAATCACCGGCAGGACCATTTCGGCAACCTGATATATTGGCTGGACCACGATAATCGGAGCCAAGGTCATCGACCAATAGGCCGACGCCAGTGACAACCAGATCGCCACGGTGAGCTGACCTACCAGAGCGACCTCTTTCCACGCCAATAACTCTTCGCCCTCTCCTTTCCCGAATGTCTGTCGCACCAACACCGCACCAATAAGCGAACCTCCGTACCAGAAGAGAACGTAATTGGCGACGGTCACGCCGGTCAGACCGAAGTATCGCATCGAAAAGAGCGCCCCGCCCCAAATTGCGCTGTAAAGCAAAATCCAAATCGCAAGGGGCGCGATCCTACCGACCGGTTGCGTCTCTTTGGTTCTTTGTCGCCGGGCTTTGGAAAAAGAGAAAAGTGCGACCGCGGAAAGCGAGAACAGCACTCCAACGCTTAACAGCGGCGACAGATACCTCTGCTCGCCGAGAAAGACGTAGCCCAGCAAAAGTGCAAGTAAATCGTCCAACAGCGTGAACATGGAAGTCTTGCTCAATGAGATATGGACCGCTCGCCATTGACAGTAACAGGCGAAGCCGTTGAATGCCCCAACGAGCAAGATCATCAACGCAGCCAGGTCAAAGCGGAAACCCTCACCCCGTAAAAGCGATACAGACGGCCAGACAAGCGAAATCAGAAAACAAAACGAATACTGCCATACCAGCTTTCGGGTAAGCGAGCCGCGACTGACAACTCGCTTCATCAAGAAAGGTCCTGCAACATTGGCGGTCAGGATCCTCAAAAATACAGGAATTTGCCAAATCATTAGTCCTCCTCAGAACACTGCATCTTAAATGAAAAAAGGAGACAAGTCAAGGATCATTTGACAAATTTCGGTCACTGTGAAATAATAAGACAAAGCCCCAAAGGGCT
>JBBUGP010000134.1:0-1128 GCA_038077895.1 Patescibacteria group bacterium | reverse complement strand
GGCACCAAGGTAGAGGTAGAAAGTTATGAATACGGCATAGCCAGCTGGTACGCGTACAAAAAATGCCTCTGCGCCGCCCATGCGTATTTTCCGAAGGGAAGTATTTTAAGAGTTACAAACCAGGCTAACGGCGCTTCGGTTCTTGTCAAAGTCAATGATTGGGGGCCGGATCAGCGTGTTCATCCGGATAGGGTTGTCGATTTGGACGCGGAGGCGTTTAAAAAATTGGCCCCTCTTTCTTCCGGTACCTTTCAGGCTAAGGTAGAGAAGTTGAAGACGGAATAAGTAACAAATTTCTAATTTCCAATATCCAATTTCCAATGGAATGTCAAATTTTTTAAAATTTAATTATTTTGTCATTAGAAATTTTGTTGGAAATTGGAAATTAGTAATTGGAAATTGAATCGTTATGGATTTGACCAACCCCGATACCTTAAAAAGCCTGCTGTTACGTTATCATATTCGTCCATCGGAAAGCTTGGGCCAGAATTTTTTAATTGACGCGGAAGTTTTCAAGGCAATCATTTCGGCCGCCGAGTTAAATTCGTCAGACGTTGTCCTGGAAATTGGATCCGGTGTCGGAAACCTTACGATGGAATTGGCCGGGCGCTGTAAACAGGTGATTGCGATTGAAAAAGACAAAAGAATGATAAAACCTTTAAGATTTGTTCTGAAAGATTTTTCCAACGCCAGCATCATTAACGACGACATCTTGAAAATCAATCTACCGAACATTCTCGAACAGACAAGTCAAAATCCGCCTTCCCTAATTCCTGATTCCAAATTCCTGATTCCGAGTTTCAAGGTCGTCGCCAACATTCCTTATTATATTACCGGTGAAATTTTGCGGCTGTTTTTAGAGTTTCGCGCAAAGCCGCGACTTTTAGTAATCCTCGTGCAGAAAGAAGTCGCCGAACGAGTTATAGCCGGTCCGGGAGAGATGAGTATACTTTCAGTTAGCGTCCAGTTATATTCCCGACCGGAAATCGTCGACGTGGTTTCGGCTTCTTCATTTTGGCCGGAACCAAAAGTGGTTTCGGCGATTTTAAAAATGACAGTGTATGATAAGCCGGTTTTGGACGTTGATGAAAAGAGGTTTTTCAACCTGGTGAAAATCGGTTTTTCCGC
>JBBUGP010000133.1:0-2870 GCA_038077895.1 Patescibacteria group bacterium | reverse complement strand
CGGCCTGATTTTCTACTCCCTAGGCAACTTTATTTTTGACCAGGAATGGTCGCAAAAAACCAAAGAGGGGCTGGCGACGCGCTTGACAATTGACCAAGAACAATTGACTAAAGCCGAATTGATTCCGATAATTATTGAAAAGTATTGCTGCGCCCGCTTGGCTGACCCCCAAGAATCGGCGCGGATTTTATCGGGCATCAACGCGACTTCCACGATAAATTTTCAACCATGAACCAGCAGAGAAAGAATGGGGGTTGCTTGACAACTGTTGAAACTCTTGTTTACACTGCCACCAGACAGACAATTCCTCAAGAATCTTTTTTATTTATGCCAGGTAGTGAAAATTAGATACGCCGCCGCAGGCGGCTTGAATCCTCAAAAAACCCCACTGCCTGAATCAATTCGTTTTCCTTAAACTTAGTGTATTAAATAGATAATTAAATCGAATTTCTACTACCTGGTATGCCCAGTAAAAAAAGTCTCGTCATTGTCGAATCGCCGACCAAAGCCAAAACCATCTCCCGTTTCTTGGGAGCGGGTTTTGTCGTCACCTCTTCCATGGGCCATATCCGAGATTTGCCGAAAAGCAAGCTTGGCGTCGATGTCGAAAAAAACTTCGAGCCGCACTACGTTATTCCCACTCGCTCCAAAAGCGTCATTTCCGAGCTGAAAAAGAAAGCGAAATCCGCTTCCGAAGTCGTCCTCGCAACTGACGAAGACCGCGAAGGCGAGGCGATTGCCTGGCATCTGGCGCAGGCGCTGGGAATTAAAGACGAAAAAATCAAACGCATCGTTTTTCACGAAATCACCAAGCCAGCCATTTTGGAATCGCTTAAGTCGCCGCGCAAACTGGATAAAAATCTGGTAGACGCCCAGCAGGCCCGCCGCGTGCTCGACCGGCTGGTGGGCTACGAGCTCTCGCCATTCTTGTGGAAAAAAGTGATGCGCGGCCTTTCCGCCGGCCGGGTGCAATCGGTGGCCGTGCGCTTGATAGTCGAACGCGAGGAAGAAATCGAAAAATTCAAACCGGAAGAATACTGGAACATACTAGCGAAGCTCTCGCCCGCCGCCGGCACGGGAGGGGGAATATTTACGGCCAGGCTTCATAAAATTGCCGACAAAACGCTAAAAAAATTCGACGTCAAATCGGAAAAAGATGCAAAAGTACTTTTAAAAAATCTGGAAGGATCGGATTATCAAGTCGCCGACATCCAAACAAAAGAAGTCCGCCGCAATCCGGCGCCGCCCTTTACCACCTCGACCCTGCAGCAGGACTGCGCGAGGCGCTTTGGCTATTCCGCCCGCCAGACAATGATGTTCGCCCAGCAGCTTTATGAAGGTGTGGATATCGGCGACGAAGGCTCGGTAGGCTTGATTACCTATATGCGCACCGACTCCGTGAACCTGGCCGAATCGGCACTGGCGCAAATCGCTGAGGTGATAGAAAAAAAATTCGGCAAAGAGTATAACATTACCCAACCGCGGCGCTACAAAACCAAATCCAAGGGCGCGCAAGAGGCTCACGAGGCAATTCGGCCAACCGATATCGGCCGCGATCCGGAATCGGTCAAAGCTTATTTGGACGCCCGGCAGTTTAAAATCTACTCCTTGATTTGGAAACGCGCGGTGGCCTGTCAAATGGCGGAGGCGATAATTGACCAAACCGCCGTGGATATCTCCGCAACACCCTCATCTGGCCTCCCTGCCTTGCCGGCAGGCAGGCGGCCATCTTCCCCCGTCTCCGCCTTCGCTGAAGCTACGGCGGACAAGCAGGGAGAAGAATCTCCCTCTCCCCTTGCGGGAGAGGGATCAAGGGCGAGGGGTAAATTCATTTTCCGCGCGACCGGCCAGGTAATCAAATTCGACGGGTTTATGCGCGCCTACGAAATTGCAGCGGAAAAAGACGAAGAACAAAAGGAAGAATATGAAGAAGGCACTTTGCCCAAATTATCCGTGGAAGAAAAACTGAAATTGGAAGAATTGCTGCCCAAACAATCTTTTACCGAACCGCCGGGGCGCTATAACGACGCTTCCTTAATCAAAGCCTTGGAAGAGTTTGGTATCGGACGGCCTTCCACTTACGCGCCGATTCTTTATACCATCCAGGTCCGCAAATACGTGGAACGCAAAGCGGGCCGGTTCCACCCCACGGAAATCGGCCGGGTGGTGAACGGAATTTTGGTCAAAAATTTTCCCGAAATCGTGGATATCGACTTTACCGCCAAGATGGAAGGCGGCTTGGACGAAATTGCCGAGGGCAAGCGGGACTGGCAACCGATGATTTCGGAATTTTACCGACCGTTTAAGGAACATCTGGTGGAAAAAACCGAATCGGTGGAAAAACACGTGGAAAAAACCGACCAGAAGTGCCCAACTTGCGGCAAACCGATGGTGATAAAATACGGCCGGTTCGGAAAATTTATGGCCTGCTCCGACTATCCCGACTGCAAAACTACCCTTCCTCTGCCGGAAGATAAAAAAAACGAAGACGAACTGGCGGAAAAATATAAAGACGTAAAATGCGAACTCTGCGGCAAACCGATGAACGTGCGCCGCGGAAAGTTCGGATATTTTTTGGGCTGCTCCGACTATCCGAATTGTAAAGGCATAAAAAAGATCGAAAAAACCACCGGCGTGGTTTGCCCGCAATGCGGCGAAGGCGAGATTGTGCAGAAGCGCAGCCGGCGCGGATCTTTCTTTTTTGCCTGCAACCGCTATCCGAAATGCGATTACACCGCCAATAAACTGCCGGGGGAAGCAAAAACTCAGGAAGAAAAATAACCGTAAGCGACAAGGATTCCCCTTGTATGAACAAGGGGAATCCTTGTCGCGTTTTTTATTATATTTTATTTTTTATTTCACCAAATTTA
>JBBUGP010000132.1:0-4556 GCA_038077895.1 Patescibacteria group bacterium | reverse complement strand
TTTTAAAACTTGCATAGTAAATATACTGGGCATTTTTAATCCTGCCATAATTATAACTTGACGCTGGACGCCGCGTCCATTCTTTGCTAAACTGGCAGGCGATAGGAGGTTTTGATGGATACCGTTGGATTGATCCACGCAGTCGCGTCGGTTCCCGGTATGCAGACGGTAACGGTTTGGATGTACTCCCCGCCCGACGAAGTTACCCGGGAGGCCTTGCGATCCGAGCTTCAGACGCTGTTGGGCCTGCCCGTGGCGGTGGAGACTTTTGGGCCGATGCCTGGCGCCCCCACTCGTTTGGTCTTCGGGGAGAAGAGCGCCCAGCGGGCTTACTGGGTAACCTACCGCGAAACCTAGGCGGAAACGGCGTTCTTAAACGGCTTTTTCAAAGTAATTTCCCCAAATCCTCGGCCTCGGGATTTTTTTATTTATCCCCGGTTGTTGACCGGCCTTGACAGGCGTGATAGAATGATCATTAGTCTGTTGCCAGTTCAAAATTCAAAAAACGTCCCGTTGTCATTCTGAGACGGAGCCGAAGAATCTAGATCCTTCACTGCGTTCAGGATGACGCGTATTAACATGCAGGATAAAATCGTGGTGCGCGGCGCGCGCGTCCACAATCTCAAAAACATCAACGTGGAAATTCCCCGAAACCAGATGGTGGTCATCACCGGTCTTTCCGGTTCGGGAAAATCGTCTTTGGCCTTTGACACGATTTACGCCGAAGGCCAGCGCAAATACGTGGAATCGCTTTCCGCTTACGCGCGGCAGTTTTTGGGCCTAATGGACAAGCCCGACGTGGATTCCATTGAAGGCTTAAGCCCGGCCATTTCCATCGACCAAAAAACCGCCTCGCACAATCCGCGTTCCACCGTCGGCACGGTCACGGAAATTTACGATTACTTCCGCCTGCTCTTCGCCCGCGTCGGCATTCCGCATTGTCCGGAATGCGGCAAGGTCATCACCGGCAAATCCGTCACCCAAATGGTGGACCAGCTTTTAGAATATCCCGCCGGCGCGCAAATCGCTTTACTGGCGCCGATCATCGCCGACAAAAAAGGCGAAAATACCCAGCTGCTTTTGGATGTAAAAAAATCCGGATATTCGCGCGTGCGCCTGGACGGCAAATTAATGAGCATAGACGAGGCGCTTTCGGCCAAGCTGGACAAGAACAAAAAGCATTCCTTGGATGTTTTAGTCGACCGTGTCACCATCGACAAAAGCGACCGTTCGCGCCTGGCCGATTCCTTGGAAACGGCTTTGGATTTGGGCAACGGCGTGGCGGTGGCGTTAGTAGGGGCGGCCAATGGCCGCCCGCTACAGGGCGAGAAGAACCTCTCTCCCGCCGCAGACGGCGGCACTCTCCCCTCAAAAGGGGAGAGTAATAAGGAATTAACTTTATCGCAAAAATTTTCCTGCCCTTCCGGCCACATTGATATGCCGGATTTAAACCCCCGAAATTTTTCTTTCAATTCGCCCCACGGCGCCTGCCCGCGCTGCACCGGTTTGGGCACCACCTTGGAAGTCGACCCGGATTTGATTTTGCCCAACAAAAAACTGACTTTGGCCGAAGGCGCCATCCGCCCCTGGTCGAAAACCACCTCGCGCCTCACCTGGTACGGCCGAATTTTGCACGCGCTTGCCCAAACTTACGGTTTTTCTTTGGCCGCGCCCGTGGAGGCTCTGCCCAAAGGCGTTTTGGACGTGATTTTGCGCGGCACCGGCGACCGGCGGATTACCATGGAAGCCGAAACGGAAAAGTTCGCCGGCGAATTTACCACGACTTTCGAAGGCGTGATCTCCAATTTGGAGCGTAGATACAAGGAAACCGACTCCGATTACATCCGGCGGGAAATTGAGCAGTATATGCGCTTAAAAAAGTGTCCGGTCTGCCGCGGCACGCGCCTGAAGCCGGAAATTTTGGCCGTAACCATCGCCGGCAGTTCGGTTATCGACGTGGCCAGCAAGAGCGTGGACGACGCGCTGGCGTTTTTCCAAGGCCTGAAATTAACCGAACGCGAAACCAAAATCGCCAGCCAAGTTATCAAGGAAATTTCCAGCCGCCTGAAGTTTTTGCAAAACGTCGGCTTAAATTATTTAACACTCGACCGCACCGCCGACACGCTTTCCGGCGGCGAAGCCCAGCGTATCCGGCTGGCCACGCAAATCGGCTCCGGCCTGACCGGCGTTTTATACATCTTAGACGAACCCTCCATCGGCTTGCACCAGCGCGATAACAACCGCCTGCTGGTGACGCTTAAAGCTCTGCGCGATTTGGGCAACACGGTGATCGTCGTCGAGCACGACGAGGACACGATTTTGGCGGCGGATTACGTTATCGATATCGGCCCGGGCGCGGGCAAGCACGGCGGGGAAGTCGTCTTTGCCGGCACCACCACGCAGCTGAAGCGCGACCGCAAATCTTCCACCGGCCGGTATCTGGCCGGCGTGGAAAGTATCGAGATTCCAAAAAACCGCCGGCGCGGTAACGGCAAGAAGCTCGCCATCATCGGCGCTTCGGAATTTAATCTTAAAAAAATCGACGTCGAACTACCGCTTAACAAGCTGGTTTGCTTAACTGGAGTTTCCGGCTCGGGCAAATCCACGCTTTTAAACGAAATTCTGGCCAAAGCTCTACTCTCCTATTTTTATAACGCCAAAGATCTGCCTGGGGCGCACAAGAAAATTTTAGGCATCGAAAACATCGATAAAATTATCGATATTGACCAGTCGCCCATCGGCCGCACGCCGCGTTCCAACCCCGCCACCTATACCGGCGTGTTCACTTACATTCGCGATATGTTCGCCGCGCAACCCGAAGCCAAAATCCGCGGCTATAAGGCCGGCCGGTTTTCCTTCAACGTCAAAGGCGGGCGCTGCGAAACCTGCGCCGGCGACGGCGTAATCAAAATTGAAATGCATTTTTTGCCGGACGTTTACGTCACCTGCGAGGAATGCAAGGGCCGGCGGTATAATAAGGAAGCTCTGGAAATCCATTACAAGGGCAAAACCATTGCCGATGTTTTGGAAATGACGGTGGACGAAGCCAAGATTTTTTTCCGACACATCCCCCTGCTTTATCGCAAACTCGAGGTGCTTTCGCAGGTGGGTTTGGGCTATCTGCAGCTCGGGCAGTCGGCCACCACGCTTTCCGGCGGCGAAGCCCAGCGCATCAAGCTGGCTACCGAACTTTCGCGCGCCTCTACCGGCCGCACTTTATATATTTTAGACGAACCCACGACGGGTTTGCATTTCGACGACGTCAAACGCCTGCTCGGCGTGCTTTCCCAGCTCGTCGACCGCGGCAATACCGTGGTGGTTATCGAGCATAACCTGCAAGTTATCAAATGCGCCGATTGGATTGTGGACTTGGGCCCGGAGGGCGGGGACAAGGGCGGATTCGTGGTGGCCGAAGGCACGCCGGAGGAAGTGGCGAAGGTGAAGAATTCATACACGGGACAATATCTCAAAAACATACTATAAGAAAAGCTGCGCCCCGCGCCTTTCAGTACGGATTTTGAAAGGTGCGGGGTAAACCGGCCAATATTTAAAAAAGATTTTATAAAAACCGCTTCGTAGAAGGGCGGTTTTAAAGCGTTGACAAACTCGGGCATTGGGTGAAGAATAGACCATGTATGTTTCAAGGAGGTTTTGTATGGTCGCCGCGATAACTACAGCAGAGGCTTCCTGCGGATACGCAGAGGCGCTTCCCGCTTCGTGGGCCACCAAGTATTGCGGATATTGTGGCCGCGAAAACAAGTCTCAGGTCAGCATCCGGTTTTCTGATTGCCGGGAATTTCACCGTGAATACCAAAGCAATCAGTTTAATTTTAAATTCTGCCCGCATTGCCGCACCCAGCTGTTTTCTCGGGCGCCGAGCTAGTTAGTCAGCTCGCGCTTTTTTATTGCCTCATTTGTAAGCATCTGTTTTTTAGCTCGTCCAAAATTATACAGAATATCTAATTTTGTTGGACAAGTCGGCTGGAATATGCCGTGATAAAACGACGCGTAATTTATCGCTAAATTTTATGCACAAGATTTTTTTACTTATCCCCAATCAGGCCACATTTTCTGCACAAGAAAATAAAAAAGCTCAATAAAAATCGCCTTGTGCGATTCGGTCGGGGTGTTATAATTGAGTATAAATGTTTTTCTTTTGGAGGATTCTGTATGCACGCGCGGCGCACTTCATCGCCTTACCCCGCCGCGCGCCAAGGCTTTAATTGGCAGGCAATGGCGATAAGTCAGGCAGAATTAAAATCTATTTTTTATGCCTAGCTATACAGGCATAGTAAACTGTAACAAAGAAAAAAATCTCGCGGCAAAAACCTAACTACCCGACGTTTTTGGTTTGGTTTTTTTATATATTTTTCTAAATACGTTCGCTTAATTTAGCGACGGCAAAAAGCCCATTAAAAACAAATAATTTGAGCGCGAGCGTTTGGCCGGCAAAACCGTCCAGGGGTGCGTACTCAAAAGGTCGACAGCTTATTATAAGTTTAATAAGAAAAATAAGTACGCGGAAAGTCTGTGTTAGGCCCCCAGAAACGGGGCCG
>JBBUGP010000131.1:0-5962 GCA_038077895.1 Patescibacteria group bacterium | reverse complement strand
GTGGAGAAATGTGGATAAAAGTGTTTAAAAACTCTGAAAACTGTGGATAAATTTCTCTAAAATCATCAGATACTTCGAAAATCTAGAAACAAAAATGCCAGGTAGTGAAAATTCGATAAGCCGCTTTGCGGCTAAGTATAGTAATCGGCAATGAATTTAGAACAAACCAAACTTTTCAAACAAGTCGTTTCCAACTGATAATTAAATCGAATTTCTACTACCTGGATGCTAATTGGGGAATACCGCCATACAATCGACAATAAAAAAAGGATCGCCGTTCCAGCAAAAATGCGCAAGGATTTGGGCGAGCAGGCGGTAATCACCCGTGGTTTGGATTCCTGTTTGTTCGTTTATCCGCAAGCGGCTTGGCAGAAGCAAGTTGAAAAATTATCAGCTTTGCCGATGGGTGTAGCCGCGAACCGGAGTTTTGCCCGATTTTTCCTTTCAGGCGCCGCAGAAGTGGAATTAGATCAGCTGGGCAGGATATTGATCCCTGATCATCTAAAAGAACACGCTGATTTGCAAAAAAATTGCATCGTGACGGGTGTGCATGATCGCGTGGAGATTTGGAACGAAAGCCGTTGGCAGGAATTTAAAAAGAAGGCGTCCGGCAACGCGGATGAATTGGCCGAAAGATTAGGCCAGATTGGGGCGTATTAAAGAAATTTCCAATTTCTAATATCTAATTTCCAAAAAAATTTCAATCATTCAATTCTAAAATTTTGAAATTTGAGCATTTTATTAGGAATTAGAAATTGGTAATTAGAAATTCCAAGCGATATATATCCAGGCAGGGTTGTTAAAGGAATGTTCCAAAGAAATGAAGCCATACTCAAATGAAACATCAGCCCGTTCTTTTAAAAGAAGTTTTGGATCTGCTCGCGCCTGCTCCAAATGAAAATTTTATTGACGCGACGTTCGGTGCCGGGGGACATACCCTTATGTTGCTTCAGAAAATTCAGCCGAACGGAAAAGTTTTGGCCATAGACGCGAGCGAACTGGCAGTAGAAGGCGCGGGTTCCCAATTTCAAAATCCTGATTTCAAAAGCCGATTGATCCTCGCGCACGGAAATTTCGTGGAACTAAAACAGATTGCGAGCGAGAGGGGATTTGCGGATGTTTCCGGGGTGCTATTCGACCTCGGACTTTCCACGGATGAATTGGACGATCCAAGCCGGGGATTTTCTTTCCAAACGACTGGTCCTCTGGATATGAGATTCGACCAAACTCAGAAGCTAACGGTGGAAAGAATTCTTAATGCCGAAACGGAAAAAAATTTAAAAAATATTTTCCTGCGGTTCGGGGAAGAAAAGTTTTCGGGCCGTATCGCCAAAGCGATTTTTAACACACGCCGGGCGTCAAAATTAAGCACTACTTCCGATCTTTTCAATATAATAAAATCCGCCCTGCCTTCCGCGGTCAAGCATAAGGCGAACGATGTTGCCAGGCGAATTTTTCAAGCCCTGAGAATTGCCGTCAATCGCGAATTGGAAAATCTTGAAATCGCTTTACCGCAAGCTTTGGCGATTTTGAAACCCGGAGGCCGATTGGCCGTAATTTCCTTCCATTCCTTGGAGGACCGGATTGTCAAAAGATTTTTTTTGAAAGAAAGCCGCGGCTGCGTTTGCCCTCCGGAATTTCCCGAGTGCGTTTGCGGAAAAAATCCTTCTATAAAAATCCTAACAAAAAAACCCGTCATGGCTTCCGAGGAAGAAGTTGCCGTCAATTCCCGCGCCAAGCCGGCCAAGCTTCGGGCGGCAGTCAAACTATAAGTTCTGAATCGTGAATCGGGAAGAAATTTTTTTCCCGGCTCTTGATTCGGCACCGGATCAATTTCCCGCAGGAAACAAAAACAAAAAAAAGCAGGACTTCCGCGTTTAAATTCCCTCTCCGCTATCGGAGAGGGATTAAGGGAGAGGCATGGAATTTTGTAAAAAAGCGATGTTCCCAACCTCATCCCAACCTTCTCCCAAATGGGAGAAGGGGTAAGAAAGAGAAAGTGCGAAAGAAGTTCATAAAAAAGTTTTTATTTGATAATCGAGCTAATATTTTGCTATATATGGGTAGTATATTCCTACTTGTTCGTAATCTTCCCAAAAACCACCACGCGTCGCGCGAGGAGCGAGTTGGCGGGCGCGCGGGCGTTCGCACCTCTCCCGGACAGCTGGTTTTAAGCCAAAAAGCCCTGATTCTGACTTTAATGGTCGTTTTGGGCGTTATGGCCTTTTCCTATTTAATGTTGGTCAACGGCCGAGTCACGAAGGCTTTTGGAATCAAGACCTTGGAAGAAAAATTGACGGAATTGCAAAAAACCCAAAAACAGCTGGAAAGGGAATCGGCGAATTTACAGTCGATTAAAAACATCGAGCAAAGCGAGCAAATAATAAACTATACGCCGACGCAAAATATGAGCCATTTAAAAAATTCAGATAAAGCCGTAACGGTCAAGTAGCAAAGGACTTACGCGCCAGAAGGTAGTCATCCGGCATAAACGATTTAAAAAGTACTGACAAAATCATCGATATCACTCTAGAAGCAGTCTCAAAATCCCGGATTTAAACGTAGTTAGCCGATTTATCGGCTCGAATAACAGCCCATAAATGGGCTAACTACAGTTTTGGGACCACTGCCTTCTGGCTTATATTGAAGTTTTTTAAAAGCATGGCAAGGGCATATTATCAAGATTCTTATCCTTTAAGAATTTTTTTATTAGCGGCAATGAGCATAGCCTTTGTCGGACTCGTTGTGTTCCGGCTATTTTTTTTGCAGATTGTTTCCTACGAACGTTATAAAGCTTTGGCGGAAAACCAGCATCAACTGGAAAAAGAATTAACGGCGGAACGCGGCGAAATTTTTATCCGCGACCATTTTTCCACCTCCCCGTATTCGGTTGTGCGCAACGTTAACAGGCCAACGATTTATGTGGCGCCCCAGCAGGTGAAAGATCTGCCGGAGCTTTCTAAAATTTTTGCTAAAAATTTAGGATTGGATCAAAAAGAAATCTTGAGCAAAATCGCCGACCAGTCTAAAAAATACGTGATGATGGCCAAGGAAGTGCCGGAGGCCGCCGCCGAAGAACTTCAAAAACTGAATTTGCCGGGAGTTTTCTTTGAAGATCAAATCCATCAGGAATATCCCGAGAAGCAATTAGGGTCGCAGGTGTTGGGTTTCGTGGCTTATGACGGCAATCTGCGGGTGGGACGCTATGGCATCCAGCATTTCTTTGAAAAAGAGTTGGCCGGTATCCCGGGTCGCCTAAAAGGTGTTGCCGATTCTGTGCGTAGCTGGATCAGCTCGGGCGATAGCGACGTGGTGCTGGCTAAAAACGGCGCGGATTTGATTTTAACCATCGACCGCGCGATTCAATTTAAAGCCGAAGAAGTATTAGATAGAGCCGTGGCCTCTCACGGAGCGAAAAGCGGGAGTGTTATCGTGATGAACCCCAAAACCGGCGCAGTCTTGGCAATGGCCAATTTTCCGACTTTCGATCCAAACAATTTTAACAAGGTCGAAGACACCGCCTTGTTTAATAATCCCGCGATCCAAACCCCTTACGAGCCCGGTTCGGTAATGAAAGCCGTGACTTTCGCCGCCGCCCTCGACGCGGGCGCCATCGCTCCGGACACGACCTACGACGATCCGGGTTCGGTTACGCTTGAAAATTTTACCGTGCGTAACGCGGAAGGTAAAAATTACGGTCAGGGAGTGACAATGACTTCAGTGCTTGATAATTCCATCAATACCGGCGCGATATTCGCCCAACAAAAAATCGGTCTGGAAAAATTTAGGAAATACGTGGAAAATTTTGGTTTTGGGAAATCTACCGGCATCAGCTTGCCTTTTGAATCCAAAGGCAACATCTCAAACCTTTATAAAGGCGGAGAACTCTATCCGGCTACCGCCTCTTATGGACAGGGGATTACCGCGACGCCGTTACAGCTTGTGACGGCTTACGCGGCGATTGCCAATGGCGGCAAGCTTTATCAGCCCTATATAGTCGAAGAGACCGTGAGGGAAGGAAAGAGCCAGAAGACCGAAAGTAGGCAGGTTTCTGAAGTGATTTCCCAAAATACCGCGAGCACGCTTTCGGCTATGTTGGTTTCGGTCGTGCAAAACGGCCATGGCAAACGGGCCGGCGTGCCGGGTTACTTTATCGCCGGTAAAACCGGGACCGCTCAAATTCCTTACGCCGACCGGGCAGGATATGATCCTGACCGGAATATCGGCACTTTTATCGGTTTTGGACCGGTGGATAACCCGGCGTTTGTGATGCTGGTGAAGATTGACGAGCCGCAGGACGTGAAATTCGCGGAATCCACAGCCGCGCCGGCATTTGGCGAAATCGCCCAGTTTATTCTAAACTACTATCAGGTGCCGAAGAATCAATAGATTCCAGATTACAGATTTTAAATTTCAGAGAAAATTTCACTTCCAACCTATAATCTGTAATCTGTAATCTTTAATCTTTTATCTGTAGCCTAGCACTCTAATCTGATTTTAATGAAAAGATTATTAGAATTTGTACTTAAATGGATGGCCAAGATGGTGCTGGCTCGCCATAAGCCCAAAATTATCGCCATTACCGGCAGTGTTGGAAAAACCACGGCCAAAGACGCGATTTTCAAAGTGGTCAGCGCGGAAAATTTCGCTTGGAAAAGCTTGGGTAATTACAACAACGAAATCGGCGTGCCGCTGACGATTTTAGGCGCGGCAAGCGGAAAACGAAATATTTTTTTGTGGCTGTCGGTATTTTTTCGTTTTATCCGTTTGCTTGTCGGCGGCTCTTATCCTAAATTTTTAGTTATCGAGATGGGCGCGGATCGCGTGGGCAACATCGAATATCTGATTAACATCGCTCGTCCCGACATCGCGGTGGTTACCCGGGTGGGAGAAGCGCACCTGGAGTTTTTTGGCGACATCGAGACGGTGCAGATGGAAAAGGCGCAGATCGTCGAGGCCCTGCCTAAGCCCGGGTTTGCTATCCTAAACTGCGACGACCCGCGCGTGCTGGCGATGCAGCACCTGCACGCCGGGAAGGTTATAACTTTCGGCCTGAGTGAAGAAGCGCAGATTCGAGCGCAAAATATTCTGATTTTCCAAAACCCCGGCGATTCATCGCCGACCTCCGTAAAAAATTTAGGTTTGCAGTTCGAAATAAAATACAAAAATAAAAAATTCGCTTTGCGGACGCCGGGGCTTTTGGGCAACCCGCAAGTATATTCGCTGCTGGCCGCTTTCACCACTGGGTGCGCGATCGGGATGCCGGAGCAAAAAATCCTGGTGGCGTTAAAGGATTTCACCCCGCCGGCCGGACGTTTGCGCCCATTGCCCGGGATTAAGAATACCATTTTATTGGACGATACTTATAATTCATCTCCTGATGCGGTCATTGAGGCTTTAAAAGTTTTAAAACAAATCCGTGCGCATCGGCGGATCGCGGTTTTGGGCGATATGCTGGAATTGGGGACGGCAACAGAGACAGCGCATCGGCGCGTCGGCCGCCTGCTGTTCGATTTGGGGATTAACTTATTGTTTACGGTGGGGGAGAGGGCGAAGTTTATCGCCGACGAAGCGCGGCTGGCGGGATTAAACCGCCTGAAGATTATGGAATTTGACGCTTCCGATGAAGCCCGGATCCCCCTGCAGAATAAAATGCGGGAAGGCGATGTGGTGTTAATCAAAGGATCGCAGGGTCTGCGTTTGGAAAAAATCGTGGAAGAAGTTATGGCCGAGCCCGAGCGGGCTTCCGAACTGCTTGTGCGGCAGACTCCCGATTGGAAATTGAAATAAAAGTATTTTTTTCGATTTAGAATTGGCGTGTAAAAACCGCGGCCGCGGTTTATCGACGCTTTATTCAAGTATGTAAGATGCCTAAGAAAAGAGAAACGCTAGCGGGCAAAATTCTCAATTTTATCGCCGAATCGGCGGAATATTTGCCGATGCCTTTTGAGTCTCCGTATGG
>JBBUGP010000130.1:0-1048 GCA_038077895.1 Patescibacteria group bacterium | reverse complement strand
CCCCAGTAGCAGAACAAGGTTCGCTACGGGGCAGGCCTAATTGACCTAATTATTCCCCGCCTGCCTACGCCTTCTGATGTAAGCCGTTGGGAAAAAGGTGCTTAATTTTAAAGATAGAAGTTTTGAGAATGTTGCTAGACGGCATTGGCGGGCAGGTAAACAAATCCCAAATTCCAAATTGGTGCTTGGTGATTGTTTAGGTTAATTAGAGCAATTAGAAATTAGGTTAATTTTATTCGCCTCCCCTAAGCTGTTTCTTCGCTTCCTCGATTTCCAGCAATTGCTTGGGATCGGTGGTGATTATTTGGTCTTCGATGTAGGAAGCCACGACTTTCATCGCCACGTGCTTGAGGCCGGCGAAAAACAGCCCTTCCCCGACTTCACTTTCCAGCAAAAGGTATTTCTCCCCTTCCGTCAGGTAAAAAACCTTGGTTAGTAAATCTATGGCCGCCGGCGACTGTTTTAGTAAAATCTGTATTGAGGAGTTGTGAATAATCGGCTCGCCGTGGGAATTTTGCAGAAAGTCGGTAACATCCTGCGTAATCGTGGTCACGCCCAAATAATACTTGCGCGCCCTCTTAGCAATGCCTTCCAAAAATAGCGCCGAGTCTTCGTGCTGCATCATCCACCAGGCCTCGTCAATCACCAAAATCCGTTTTTTCAGCTCCGACCGCACCTCGTTCCAAATGTAATTTAAGATGATGTAAATGGCCGCCGGCCGCAAGGTATCTTCCAAATCGCGGATGGAAAAAACCACCAGCTGATTGTTTAAATCCACGTTGGTGAGCTGATCGAAAAGCCCGGAAAAAGTGCCGGTGGTGTATTTGGAAAGCCGTGAGGCCAAATTTTCTCCGCCGTCAATGCCGCCCAAAATCTCCACCAGGTCTTCCATAATCGGCATCTCCCGGCCGGAAAAACCTGATTCCTGCGTGATGTCTTTTTTAGCGTAAGTTTCCCATAAAGCCCGGTCCATTATGGAATCCTCGTTGGAATCGAGTTTTCCCAAAAGAATGTTCATCAGTCCTCCCAAAAACACGATGCCGGAGCG
>JBBUGP010000129.1:0-6186 GCA_038077895.1 Patescibacteria group bacterium | reverse complement strand
CCATATCGCCGACCTCAAAATTAGAAGCTCCACAAACGATTGGTTCGATAACCCTATCCCCCAAATCCACCTTAACCACGCGCAATCGGTCGGCGTTAGGATGTTTTTCGTAAGCTGTAACCTTGCCCGCATAAATATCCTTGAATTCGGAATGGCTCATCCCTCCTTCGCGAAACGCTTCGGAAGGGCTCAGCGCGTTGAGCTGTTTAGTTAGAATGGTTGAAGGGTCAGGTTGCGGCGATGTTATTCCAAAAACTTTTTTAAGCCAGGAGAATAAGGGGATCATCTGATGCTATTTATTATGACCTCTATCTTTTTTTGTAAAGCATCCCAGGAATTTTCTTCACTGTAAAAACTAACCACAAACAACCTCCCATTTTTTAGGAAAGCTGCATCCTGAGTGTTATAGTATACAGTCGGGGCTCCTTCTTCGACCATTGGGGTAGTTTTATAAGTGTAGAGGTAAATTCTTAGCGAATTAATTTCGGTTTCGGAAGACTTTATCGCGTCAAGAGCAAATTTCTGACGAGCTGTTAACAGTTTAGTCAGATCTAGTTCCGTGACGTCATGTTCGGGAGTTATAGCAATCGAAAAATAAGCATTTTTGTCTGGGCTTATCATGGTAATTGCGGAAAGCTCATTTGTCATCATGCTCTCCGACCAATCCTTCGGTACGCTCAGCTGCAATTGCGGGGTAGATGTTGAGTTTAGTTCAAAGTTTGTTTTGAATTGTTTTAAAGTCATAAACGCCTTCGTCGGCTCATGCTGGCTGAATTTCGCGATGTTCTCATCGATTTGCTGCTGCTCAAGAGTTGAAATTTTTTCTTTGGGCATTAGCGGGCTAAAGCCGTTCCTCACTTCCGAGCCGTCTTCAAAGCCGTCGCCGTCGGTATCCGCCACTTTTGGATCGGTTGTGTAAATATTTATCTCGTCGCCGTCGGCAAAGCCGTCAAAGTCCGAATCAGAGTTGGTCGGGTCGGTGCTGGCCTTCGACTCCTGCGCGTTCGTTAAGCCATCAGAGTCAGGATCGGCCGCCGGACCGCATTTAGCAAGATCCTCGCAGTTCGAAACTTTAAAATATTTATTAAGCCACTCCTCGGGCAACGGTTGCGATTGTACTACAATTGGTTCCGGCTCGGGCTCGGCCGCGAGAAAATATTTATAGCCGAAATATCCGCCTGCCGCTAAAATTATAACGGCGCCGAGAGCGATAAAAACCCATTTGTTCAGGAATTTTGCCAGTAGAGAATCTTTTTTTACTTCCGCGCTCTCCGATATCTGCGGATCCTGAGGAGAAGTAGTTTCCGCTTTATCGTTTGTCTGTTGTCCGACTGGCATTTCCGCTGCCTTCTGTTCGCCCGGAGGCAGATTTCCCGGCATTACGTCAAAAATTAATTTTACGTTTTCTTTTTCTCTTTCGAAATTTTGTTTTGAATCTGTCATATTTTTTGCCCAAAATATTATCTATTTAAAAAATACATTTCTAAAATTCCCAAAGCAAGAACTAAAAGCGTGGCTGTGTAAAGATTGAGTATCCGCGCGGATTGAAAAAAAACTGCAATTGTAAGAGCGAAACCTAAAAAAAGCGCTTGGCGGAAGATTGCTAAACCGTTTTGCGGAACTGATATTCTACCGCCTAAAAAAATTCTCAAAACAATTCCCAGCAGGCCCGACAAACCAACCCCAGCAAAAAAGATTGTTAGATATAATACCCCTAAATTTAGCCACGGTAACGTTTTGGGATCAAAGGAACTTACTAGGTAAGCAAGCCCTCCAATACCTACTACAAACAAGAGAAAGTAGGAAATTACATAATTTTTTATAGATTTTTTGGCTAGAATTATGCTTTTTTCTTTATTTTTCCTAAAGTAATTATAGCGTTTTTCTCGATTTTTTGCAAAATATCAAGGGTTGTTTTAAGGTAAATTTCTCTGTCATTTTGTTGATAAATGATTTAAAATGGTGTCAGCGCGTCTGCGACAAGGATTCCCCTTGTCAGGAACAAGGGGAATCCTTGTTCGGTAGAGTTCTAGATATGAACAAATTTAAAAACATCTTGCTTATTGCTATTATTTTAATCGGCGCCGTGAATATTTTTTTAAATACGACGGATACTTTAGCGTCGGCCATAGACAGCGAAAGCTTGATGATGAAAATCAATCAAGAGCGAACGAATCGCAATATCCCCGCGCTGGTTACTTCTCCCAAATTAGCAATTGCGGCCACTTCTAAAACCCGGGATATGTTCGAAAGAGGCTATTTCGACCATGTCGATCCCGACGGCCGTTATGTCTGGTTTAGGGTGGAAGACGCCGGATATTGGCCTTATAAAACACTGGGTGAAAATTTGGCGATTGATTTTTCAACGGAGGAAGGCATAGTGCGCGCCTGGATCAACAGTCCATCTCACAGAGATAACCTGCTCAATGCAGTTTTTGCCGACCAAGGGCTTTTCGCTCAGTACGGCGATTACGAGAACCGATACACCTCGATCATTACCAGTCTTTTTGGAACCTTGGCCGCAGTGACGCCCGCTCTCCAGCCGTCGGCACAAGCGTCCTCTCAACCGCCACCCAGCGTTGACACTTCTCAAGCTGTCCCATCGGTTCAGGATCAAAACTCCCCTATCGCGGCGGATACCCAAACTAACCAAACTCGATTTGAACCGGCAATAATGCTTTCCCAAATCTCGCAGGCGCCCCCCAACGGGCAGGGTTCGTCAACTTTCGCGACCGTGGTCCCAACCGGGTTTAGCAATTTTGATAAAAGCGCCTACTCGGCGCTGAGATTTGTCTTTATTTTTTTAGTCTTAATATTTATCCTGACGATTTTTATCGATTCAATCAGACGCCGCAAAGCCAGTCAAATTTTAAGTCGAAACTTAAATTCATCGATTTTGCTAGCGCTGGTTTTAGCTTGTTTGTTTACAATCAATTTATACTGATTAAGGGTTCGCGCGTTTGAGCCAAGCCTGTCTCTTCTATCCAATTCTCGCGTTAAAGTTGGTAGTCGCGAGGATGAAAAAAACCACAAAAATAAAAACTAAGATATGCTCGATCAGCAGCCGCGCGGTGAACCGACGGCTGATTTTTAGCCGCATCCAGCTCCAGTAAAAGTATTGGACGTTCGCGAGCATCAATCCACCAGTGTAAAAATTCACGGTCCAATAACGAAACACGATTGCCGCGGTACCCCCGACTGCCAGGCTGCCTAAGAGAACGAGAAAAACATTTTTTAAATTCACGGCTTGCAGGCGAAACAGTGATTGGTACATAAGCAAGAAAGCCAATACCACGCCGCCAAGCACAAAATTACTCGCTGGCAGGCCAAAGTACCAGACTAGGCCCAAAAGCCCGGAAAAAACCAAAAGCGAGGCGATAACTTGGGCCGTGAACATCAGATTTTTGATCTGCTGGTTGACGGAAGAATAGCTGATAAAAACCGTTTTCATATACCAAACCACAACGGCGAGAAGTACTGCTCCGCAGACCGCCGAGATTTGTTTTAAGGCGCCTGAAAACGGGTTTAAAAAAATCATAACAACGGTTCCCCAGTAAAGTATCGCCGGCAAGATTAGGTAATTTTGGAAATGCAGCCAGTGCTGCCAGGAACTGAAATAGTGGAAACGCATGGCGAAAGCTCGAACGATAATCCGAAACCATTTGAGGAAGTCTTGTTTATTATGAGCAAAGTAGATTTTAGAGCGTTCCCAAGATTTCGGGACTTTCAATTTCAGATCAAAAATTAGAGTAGTATAAACGATCAGAAAGGCGTAAAAAGTAAAAGCCGCTGCCACAAAATGCGGAATTTGGTAGATTCCAGTCAAAAAAGACAGTATTTCAAAGCCGCAAAAAATTACCCCAGTTAAAACCAAAACAATGAACCATTTCTGGGTTTTTCTGGACGCGATTTTTTTATTCCAAAAGGTCATGATTTAGCGCCATTAGTCTAAACCTGCCGGGATTGCTTCGTTGAGGACTCCTCGCAACGACGCACGCTTGATTGTCATTGCGAGTGAGTCCCGCTGTCAGCGGGACGAACGCGGCAATCCCGTCGTCATTAAATAAGAATACAAATTACGCTTCAAACTTGCAATTCTGATGTTTTCTGTGGTATTTCAAAAAATTATCATTCTGAACCGCGTCCGCAATTTGTTCAATAGTCTCCAGCAGCCCGGTCTTTAAATCTTCGATTTGCGTATCAGTCCCCAGAAAACTTTTTATGTTTAATCCGTTTTTTAAATACCAGTATTGCAGCTCGGCGACTTTTTCCCGTAAAAAGTCCCGCGCCGCCCATTGATAGATCAGCAGCTGCTCTCGATCGACTTTCTCAAGCGGCCTGTCCCCTCCCGTTTTGTAATCAATAATCACCAAGCCCTTGCCGGTAGCGTCGGCGCGGTCAATTTTTCCGGTTAATATATATTTATCCAAACCGAGCTTGAAGTTTTTTTCCAAATACTTAGGCGCCGGGTTGGTTTTTTTAAAAGTTTCAAAAAGCATTTTTAGCACGTCTACGCCTTGCTTTCGGTACGCTTCTTTTTGCGCCTTATCCTCGTACCAATCGTCTACCCAGCAATTTTTATAGTAATCCAAAAGGACGGTTAAGGAAGGCAGACCGCTTTTTTTAGTTGCGGATTTTGTGAACAAATCACCTTGCGAGATTTGGTTTTCTTGCGAATAAAAGCGCAGATAATTTTCCAAAGTCTTGTGGATGGTTTGCCCAAAAGACAAAGGCGCCGCCCCGGCTTGTGGCACTTTTAGAATGTATTGAAATTTATATTCCAGCGGGCAGGATCGAAAGGCCGAAATGCTCGTATAAGAAAAGGTTTTGAGAAAAGGAGGCCTTGGCTTGGTTTTATTTATCTTGGAGTTAAAGACGACCTCGCCGGTCGGCCGGCTTTCCAACTTGAGAGATAAATTCAATTCGCGTAGGAAAATTGAAGGTTTTCTGACGCTGCTGCCGCCGTAATCTTGCGCAAAGGAGAAATAAAGCGCGTCGCGGGCCCGTGTCATAGCTACGTAAAATAGACGTCTTTCTTCTTGGATATGGAAATCGCCAGATGGCAAAATGTCTTTGATGAGTTTTTCCGGCAGTTCTACAGGATCAGAACGGCCGATAGCCGGAAATTTTTTATCGGCCAGCGCGGGCAGAAAGACATAGCGAAACTCCAAGCCTTTCGCCGAGTGAACAGTGATGATTTTTATGGCTTCCGGCCCAATGTCGGGATCGAAATCCAAACTCCCTTGTTCGCCGGCGGAAAGTTCCAATTCAATCGCATCCATAAAATCCCGCAGGCTTCTTTGTTCGCTTCCGGCGGAAAAATCTTTGATTCTGCGGCTGAATTGGTCCAAGAGGTCCGCGTTTTGGGCTTCGATTGGAGAAAGTTCTTCACTGGGTCCTTTTACCAACGCTAAATCCGCGACGATTTGTGGAAAAAGCTCTACAACTGATTTATTTTTCGAAAACACAGTGTGTTTTTCCAAAATTTTCAAAAATTCCCGCGCGGACTTTTTTGCTTCATCGGAAAGGCTGTTAACTAAAACCGTTCGAGAAAGCGCTTCGTAGAGAGAGCAGGTTTTGCGCCGGGCGTAATCCAAAATTTTCGAAAGATCGTCGTGAGGGATCGAGAATTTTTTAAAATTTAGAACCCGATACATCGCCGCTGATTCGTGGTAATTATCCAGCAGCCGAAAATACGCCAACAAATCGACGATAATCGATTTTTTGTATAAGCCTCGGCGGGAAAGATGGATGTATGGCAGGCTGGCGCGATCCAAACTTTCCACGAAGGTTTCGGAACTTTCGTTGGCTCTTACTAAAATCGCAAAATCATTCCAAGTGCAATCCGGCGAATTTTCCTTTAATTCCGAGATTTTTCTGACGACAGCGTCGGCTTCGCTGTGATAATCGGGATATTGGGAAAACTCAATGCCGCCGCTCCCCTTTCTTTGAGCTTTCAGCTTTTTTGAAAGCCCAAGCTTAACCTCCAACCGATCCGGGTTGTTGGCTTGGATAAACTTATAAGACAGATCGAGCAGGTTTTGGAAGCTGCGGTAATTTTGAGTCAAGGTTATTTGCCGGCATTTCTTATACGTTTCCTGGAATTTTAAGATATTACTGACGGAAGCGCCGCGAAATTTATAGATTGATTGGTCGTCGTCGCCAACGACGGTTAGGTTGTTGGCG
>JBBUGP010000128.1:0-5279 GCA_038077895.1 Patescibacteria group bacterium | reverse complement strand
CCATGAGGTAATTCTAACATCTCATGGTTACGAAATGGACTAATTACCTAAATTTATAGCCAATCATTTTATACGCTAGCCGGGCGGCAAGATAGTTTGACGCGTGAAGGTTTTTTACAGGCGCCAGTTCGACAACATCGCATCCGACAACATTTTTTTTCGCGAACACCTCCTTTAACAACTCCAAAGTCGGCCACCACGGCAACCCGCCGGGTTCCGGGGTTCCGGTTGCAGGCACGTCCCCGTTTTCTAAAAAATCAAGATCAAAAGTCAAATAAACATTTTTTGTGGGAATCGATGCGAGAATTTTGGCGATAGAGAGTTTTTTCCAGGCCCAGAATGTCGTGATCTTTTTTTGATTTTCCCGCCAAAATGCCAGTTCATTGTCGCTATCCGAAATGCTTCGAATACCGACTTGCGTCAGATGACGGATGGGCAGATTTTTCAGACTTTGATGCATGACCGCGCCATGGCTATAAATAGTGCCGCGGAAGCTTTCCCGTAAATCGGTGTGCGCGTCAAATTGCAAAACACTCACGTTTTGAACCGCCTCACATACGGCAGCAAGTGACCCAAAGGTTAAGGAGTGCTCGCCTCCCAAGATTAGAGGAAATTTTCCATTCTTTAAAACTTGTTTTGTAATTTTTTTTAATAGTTCCAGAGCTTGCTTCGGGTCGTTGGGAATTTTTGGTTCGGTCAGTGTGGCCACTCCGCATCTGTAGGCTGGCAAGAAAGTTTGTTCATCAATTTTTTCCAGTTGATGGCTGGCTTCAATAATCGCCTTTGGTCCGCGGGCTGTCCCCTTCCCGTAGCTGACGGTCAATTCCATGCCAAAGGGCACAACCACTGTTTTTGCCGTGGCGAGAGGTGACTGAAAATTGACCGCCCCTTCAAAACCGAGGAAGCCGTTTTTCATTTGAGAGAGTTTCATTTCACAAAATTATGGTCAACGTTTTAGAGGGCAGTCCTCTGGCACGCATGCGGTTATTTGGAAAAATCTCGATAATATTGTCAGTACTTTTTAGACCGTTTATGCCAGAGGACTGCCCTCTGGCGACGAATTAACTTTTTACTTCGGCTTTCTCCGTTTCAGCGAGTTTAAGCAAGGATAGACCGCCGTTGCCGTTAATCTTTTTTCCATTTTCGTAGACCCAAATTTTTCGTTTTCCCAGTTCCGCAAAAAACGGTTCCGGCGGGATGACAAATTCCGGCGCGAACATGCCGTATTCTGGAATCTGGCCCTTAAAGATCATCTGCGCGAGGATCGACGCCGGCATACCAGTATCTACATTACACGTGGCATCTTCCCATCCGGGCAGCGTGCCAACGACCGCGTCCATTTCTACCAGCTTGTTTTTGCCGTTTTTTTTGCCGTAGACTTTCAGCCAGATATCTTCTTTTTCGGTATAACCTTTTGGAATTGGTTGCCTGCGCAGGTATTCTTCGATGACCGTGAGGGGTATGATTTCCTGCCCCTCAATTTCAATTGATTCTTTTTTAGTCAATCCCAAGGCTATTAGTGTTTCAAGGGCCTGCCGGGAATGCTCTGGGAAGCTGGAGCAAACCATGATATTTTTTACGCCGACATCTTTTAAATATTCATAAAAAGTAAGGTGTTCAATGTGTGGTGTATAATATGTTTTTTGTTTTCCGATAGACCTATAATTATAGGAAATTTTGCATTCATCCGGCCATCTGTCGACGAATTTGCCGTTTTCGAAAATTCTAGCTTGGGTTGTGAACTCGCGTGAAATTGTATCGAGTGAAAAGGGTGTTACAAATATCGGCATGTTGGAGCTCCAGCTGAATCCGAGATGGACAGTATGAATAGTATCAAACTGGGGTTTTATGTAGCGAAGCATAATATTATTTATACCGGGTGTAGAACCGATACCGGTGATACCGATTATGCCTTTAGCCTTGTATTGGGAATGTAACTTGAGTTGTTCAAGCGTCATTTCTTCCCACGAGCCCAGATCGATATAATTTATGCCCAACTCCAGACATGCTTGGGTAACATCCAAGTTAAAATCATCGATAGCGCAATTGACCACAACTGAGCATTTAGATTTTTTTAATATTTTTCGGGTTTTTTCGATTTTCTTTAAATCAAGCTGAACGTATTCGGATTTTTCGTATTCCAAAAGCCGTTCCAAGCCGACATCTTCTATCGCGCACATTAATACAGAATATCCATTTTCTAAAAGATCGCGCGTAACAATCTTCCCTTGGATGCCGTTCGCTCCGATTACCGCAAAATCATATTTCATATTTGTTTTTCAAATTAAAAAGTATCGAATTCCAGGAAAAAAATTAACAAGGTATTTACCAGCCAAAAAGTTTACCGATGTCTTCCGCGCTTTCACGTTTACGGGCAACGGTGATGACTCCGTTTTGAGCGATGATTTTCGCCGGGCTGGAAAGCAAGCAGTGGTGCGAAGAAAGCGCGTCTTGATACGCCCCGGTATCCAAAAAAGCCACGAAAAGCGCTTCCCCGTTTTCGAACTGATCTATTTTCGGGAGCATAATGTAGTTGCCGCCGGCCGTGTATTTGTCATCGGAATCGCAGGAAGAGCCGGCCAACCAGATGGGCGTGAGTTTTTTGGCATCCATGTGATTAACTGGGACAACATGCCATTTTTGATGGATCGCCCAGGTATCAATCAGATCGTTCATAAAACTGCCATCGATAAAGTACCATCCCTTGGCTACAGATTTGTTTAGCGGTTTTTCAGCCAATACTTTAAAGACGGTGATTTGCGCCGGAGCGACAATATGTCTCCCCCACTCCACGATAATATTCGGATGCGGTATTCCAGCCTTGTCGGCTCCGGATTTCAGCACCCGCACGATTCTTTTCACAATGCTTTCCACCGTATAGATTTTTTTCTTTTCATAAGGCACCGCCATGCCGCCACCGATATCCAGAGTGTCCAGACTGGGATTAATTTTTTTCAATTTCGCGTAGTAATCCAGCGCCAGCTTGGCGCTCCCCACCAGATCATCGGAACTCATAATCTGCGAGCCGGCATGGTAATGCAAAACTTTCAAATTGCGAATGCGGCCTAAATTCAGGAGGTCTTTGATGTTAAAGCCGAACTGATCGACTTTTTTATCCCAGTGTGATTTTATTTTAAGTTCCGGGTCGACCCGAATACCGACATCGCCTCGGTAGCTGCGTAAATAATCCAGCTCTGAAGCGTTTTCTATGATGGGGATGATGTCGAGATTCTTTCCTTTTAATTCCTCGATCAGTCCCAAATATTTATTGGTTTTCGGTCCGTTGCAAATAACACGTATCTTTGAAGTGAACTGGTCCTGCTCCCATAACCTTTTGATCAGCCAAAGCTCGTTGGCGCTGCCGACTTCGATATGACCGCCTTCCGAAATGATGGGCAAGACAAATTCTTTGTTCTGATTAACTTTCATCGGGTAATGAAAGTAAAATTTGCCTTTATATTTGTTGAGTTTTGTATAATAAGTGAAATTATCAAAAAGCTCATTTAAGCGTTCTTCAATAATGAAGGGAAAAGCGATTTCCAAGGAAGTGCCGAAGCGTTTGATGAGTTCCGCGATTTTATATTGGTAGTTGCCTTCGCGGACGACTAAATTGCCCTCGCGAATGTCAAAATGCGCCGTGGACAAATCTTTCGAGCCAAGCTTCCAAAATTTTTTGTAGTTATTTTCTCTTCTTCGCGTTTTTTTTTGGTGGCGTTTGAGCTTTTTTGCCATTTCTCTAAATTAAATAAAATCTTCTTTAATTTTCCTGATCACTTTTTTATTTTTTTGGATTCGTTTTTCCTTAAATTTATCCATTTGGGCTATCAGCTTCTCCTCTAATAGATCAACGGCCGCGTACATATCTCGAGCCCAGCTTTCGGCGTAAAATACGTGTCCGGGCGCGTCGATATTAGCCTCGGCGCGAAATTTTTCCTTCGTTTTATGTTCGGATAGATATTCCAGTTCTACTTTTGCAAGCTGAAGATTTTTGAGATATCGGTCCAATCGGCCGATTTTTTCGTTGACATAGTTTTCCAGCGCCGGAGTATGCGCGAAATGGGTCGTCTTGATGGTGATTTTCATAATTTATTTCAAAAATATAGTTCGCCGATTCATCGGCCCATAAATGGGCAGACTACTAAAATTTTCCAACATACTTAATTTCTTCCTCTAACTTGATGCCAAGTTTATTCTTGCATTCTTTTTTTACAAAGTCAATAAGTTTTTTCGTATTTTGGGCGGTTGCGCATCCGGTATTGATGAAAAAGTTGGCGTGAAGTTCCGAAATTTGCATTTTTTCCATAGTAAACCCTTTTAACTTCAGACATTTGTCGATAATAAAACCGGCGGAAATCAGGTTGTCGCGGAGACCAAGTTCAAGATCGGGAAAAGTATTTTTTATTTTCTGGACATTTTCATCGGTTAGATGCAGCGCTTTAAAAACGCTGCCGGCACATTTTTTTCCGATGGGCTGCCTGGCATAGCGCTCCGCGGCCGTTGCGGAAATTTTTTCACGGATGCTTTGCATTTCCTCAGGGGTAACATTCCGCAAAGCAAAACGAGCTTCCAGTAAAATTTCGTCGGTTTTTTGGATTTTGGAAAAATCGTAAGAAAATTCAAAGTAATCGTTCTTAACTTCGCGAATTGCCCCGTCTTTATCCAGTAATAGGGCTGATTTTAGAGATTTTCCGGTAGAGCCGCCAAAGCAGTTGGAATTGCCGAATATCGCGCCGCCGACCGTGCCGGGAAGCCCGATCGCCCACTCGAGGCCGGCTAAATTGTTTTGCATGGCAAAAGTCGCGGTCCGGCCCATAGCCGTTCCGGCGCCGGCGATGATTTCATCGCCTTTCGTTTCGAGCCGGTTAATTTCTATCTTGATGACCAGGCCGTCAAAACCGCTGTCGGAAATAAGAATATTACTGCCGCCGCCAAAAATAAAAAAAGGCAGTTTGTTTTCGCGCGCCCAGGCAATCCCCTCTTTCACGTCTTCCGAGGTTTTAGCAACCAAAAAATATTTCGCCGGTCCGCCAATTTTCCAGGTTGTGAACGGCGCGAGAGGAATATATTTCTGTATATCTAGTTTCATCGATATAAATAGCTTCGAAATTTGTCTTATTAATCGTTATATTCTAAAAATTCCTAATTTCCAATTACCAATTTCCAAATAAATGTCTAATGATAAAATTTTGGCATTTAATCATTGGGATTTTTGTTGGGAATTGGAAATTAGATATTAGTAATTTGAGCCGCTTTTCGCTTTTTTCAAGATCAGCCTATTT
>JBBUGP010000127.1:0-3475 GCA_038077895.1 Patescibacteria group bacterium | reverse complement strand
TGTTTAAGTCCACGTTGGTAAGCTGATCAAAAAGCCCGGAAAAAGTGCCGGTCGTGTATTTGGAAAGCCGCGACGCCAGATTTTCTCCGCCGTCAATGCCGCCCAAAATTTCCACCAAATCTTCCATAATCGGCATCTCCCGGCCGGAAAAACCGGATTCCTGCGTAATATCCTTTTTTGCGTAAGTTTCCCATAAAGCCCTGTCCATTATGGAATCCTCGTTGGAATCAAGTTTTCCCAAAAGAATGTTCATCAGTCCTCCCAAAAACACGATGCCGGAACGCAAGATATCCTGCTCGCTTTCGCCCTCGATGCCCCGCGGCAAATCGAATGGATTGATACGGTGCGCAGAGTTTAAAGAAACGTTTAAAAACACGCCGCCCACGCTGTCGGAGAGGTGTTTGTATTCCGCCTCGGGGTCGATGACGATGACGGAAGCCCCCATCATCAGGGAGCGTAAAATCTCCAACTTCACCGCGTAGGATTTGCCGGCGCCGGATTTGGCAAAGACCACCAAATTGGCGTTTTCCATAGAAAACCGGTCAAACAAAATCAAACTGTTGTTGTGCTGGTTGATGCCGTACAAAATTCCGTCGTTGGTGGTTAAGTCAGAGGACACGAAGGGAAAAGTGGAGGAAAGCGGATCGGTGTTTAGGTTGGCGGAAATCGCCAGCTCGTCCTGCCCCAGAGGCAGAGTAGAATTATAGCCCTGCTTCATCTGTAAAAAAGCCTTCTTGGTCACTATCAGCTTCGAACCCAAAATTGTTTCCAAGGTCGAGGAGTATTTGTTTAACTCCTCCAGAGTGGCCGCGTAAAGCGTAAAGTACAAGCTAACGCGAAAATAGTGCTCGGTGCCCTGAATCAGCCTGTCCCGCAATTCTTCCACGTCGTGCAGGGCGGTTTCCATCATCGGATCGCGCACGTCGCCTTTTTCCTGGCCCATCATAATCCCGGATTGGATCTGCCCGACCTTGTTGCGCAACTTTTTTAAAATCGTTTCGCTGTTAAGCGGATAAACGAACATTGAAATATCGATCGGGATATCCAAATTTATCACCGGCGCCAGCCAATTGGAAGAAAGATAGCGGGGATAAGCCAAAACAAAATAGGACCGGGAAAAAATCCCGGAAACTTCCAGCTCGCTGGGGTTGATTTTTATGGCCGAAGGCGCGATTAAGTCTTTGAGTGAAGTCAGGCCTTCGCGATAAATTTTTTCCGCCTCCAAGAGCTGCTTAGTAAACTCGCGCGCCTCGTTGGGCTGGCGCGGACGAGTGGCGCCAAGCCCAAGACCCGCGGGTGTACGCGGTAAAAATTTTGAAACCTTGGAAAAAATGCTCGCGGGAGCCCGGGGGCTTTTTGTTTTGGGCGCCGGACGGGAAGGCAACGGTCTTTCCGCCGGCAAGGACTGCCCTTGCCCAGCAAGGGCAGTCCTTGCTGAACTTATATCGGACGAGCCGGTCAAATCTTCCGGCACAGGCAAAACGGCGGGCATTTCTGCTTCAGATTGTTCTTGCGATAAGTCAATGCTAAAAACTTGCGCTTTCGGCTTTGCTTGCCGCTCGTCTCGGCTTTCCGCGGTGGGCAAAACCGACCTATCCTTTCGACTTGGGGACGGAAAAGATTCTTCTGGACTGGCGACAGTTCCAAAAGTTTCTACGCTTCTTGCTTGCCGTTTGTCCTCGGGCGCAAGCTTCTTTTTCTGCGCGGGAGGAAGGCTGGACTCCGGTATACCCGGGCTACCCAGATTTTCCTCGCCGCTAAAAATTTCATCTATAGTAAACTTGCTCATCGCGATGCGAATTAATATTCCCAATACTTCGAATTTATCTCCTCCTAACCTCCTCTTTAGAAAAAGAGGGGGAACCGCCTCCCTCTCTTTTTCTAAAGAGAGGGCTGGGGTGAGTTAAATCATATTATCGCCGCTATCCCAATTTCATCGCTCCTACGTCGGAGAGCGAGCCGGAAACCGCGCCGACGTTATAGGAATGATAACAAAGTTCGACCAATTCCTTGGTGTTTAATCTCATGCTTCGAAGTCCCATAGAACCAAGTTCCGATTCGATTCTGGCGCAGCGGTCGTCTAAGGAGTGAAGACCGTCCATAAATAACTGTTCAGAAATTAAAATCTGCTGGGTGGGATTAATCAGATTTTTTATTTTTTGGAAAAAGCCTTTTTTTGTCGCGTCGGAAGTGATAAAAGGCACGATAATATAAAAAGTTTTATTCATTATATTGCCGAACTCCAGCAGTTTTTTAATATACTCGATGTATTCCTCGGTTTGAATGCGTAAGAGCTCGTTGGTCTGCTGCATCAGCCGTTCGTTGATTTTTTCCAAATAGCCATGGATGTCCAAACGCCTGGACTGCACCAGAATTTGAAAGGGAAAATCCAAAGAATTTAAAAAGTCCTGGTAACGGGCCAAAATCGCGCTTTGCTCGTCCGGCGATTTGAGCACGAAATTAATGGAGGAGACCGCGATAACCGACCGCAGACCGCCTTCGGGCGTGATTATCACATTGTCCTTGACTTCCGCCACTTCCAAAAAATTTTGAGTGGTGGACGTCGCTTCTTTATGTTTTCCTTGCATTTCGAATGCCATAACTATGAGATTTCTAATTACCAATTTCTAATTTCCAATAAAATGTCTAATGCCTGAAATTTGAAATTGGACATTTGGAATTTTGTTGGAAATTGGAAATTAGATATTGGGAATTATTTTCGACGATTCACTAATGAATAAATCCTGCCCCACTAAAAATCAAGCTACCTTTCTCTTTTCATTCTCCCCTTAATCATCTCTTCTTCCTGCTTCACTTCCTGCTCGAGAACGTAGGTGAGTTTTTGCAATCGGCTTTCCCGCTCTTCGGGCGAAAGCACTGAAGGAGCTTCTATCACAACTTTTTTCTTATCCTTTTTTTTCGCCGTCGGATGCCAAGCTTGTTTATCAAAAATATACACTTTCGGGTCAGTCAAATATCCCACGGCGCCCAAGGCCAATTCTTCCAGCGGCCTTTCGTTGTATTTGTAAAAAGCGGTGACCAGCGTCAAACCGGCTACGGGGATGGAGGGCAGGATGAAAAAAAATCCGGGAATGGCGCGGTAAAAAACAAAAATCACAGCCGCCCCGATCAACATAATAATAAACTGCTTTAAGGTCAGCGGCCCGATGATTTTGTCTTCGACTTCGGTAAATTGCGGAACGGAAAATTGGGACATAACAGTCAAAATTTCTAATTCCTAATTTCTAATTTCCAATAAAAATCCAAATGTTAAATTTCCATTTTCTCTTTCTGGTTGACGCTATTGGCTCTGGATTTCTTGACGATAGAAATAAAAATTAGCTGAAGCTCGTTTGCCTCTTTCCATAATTCACGCGCTTCTTTCCCCGTCTCCGGAACAGCTTTTACTATCATCCTAAGCCAATGCTTGCTTTCTTTTGCTTCTTTCTTGCTTATACCTATTTTGTGTTCAAAA
>JBBUGP010000126.1:0-4100 GCA_038077895.1 Patescibacteria group bacterium | reverse complement strand
CTCTTTTCAGCAATCCAAGTCCGCTTATAATCAAACCCAGGGTGTGGCCGCGCAAAGCGTTCAGGCTAATCCGGGCGACATTATAAATTATACCTTGACTTATCAAAACACTGGCAGCGTGAATTTAACCAACGTCGTGATTACCGATGATTTGTCAGGCATCCTGCCTTACGCGGATGTTATTAACGCGGGCGACGGCTCTTTGAGCGGCAATACCATAACTTATCCGGCCATATCCGTTCCGGCCGGCGTTTCCATTTCCAAGACGTTTCAGGTTAAAGTCCGCGATGTTTCCGCCAGCTCCGGGATTTTGACGATGACCAATACTTACGGTAATCAAGTCAGCGTGCAGATCCGCCCGCCGACGGTAAAAGGCGCTTCGATACCGCCCAAAACCGGCCCGGCGGAAAATTTCGCTTTGATTTTTGCCGGCGCTCTCACCGGCGGGTTGTATGTTTTTAAAAAAGTCCGCCAGCTGAAAACGCGATAATCTCACTAACGATTTTACTTAGCAGGGACAGGTCTAGACCTGTCCCTGCTTTTTTACTAGTGTGTTTAAAATAAAAAAAACCGCGGGCCGGTTTTCAAGAAAGCACGAGGGCGACTTGTAAACGGTCGAAGGTTTCGCAAAGCCCGCCGCTGATGCGCTGACCGCGTCTGTTTAAAACGTCATGTAGAGTCAGATCACCGCGTTCGAAGCGAGCTTTGTCAGCAACCGAGTCAGCAAAGACCGTGCCGCGGTCAACCTCTCCCGAAGGGATAGAGAGCAAAACTTTTCTGCAAGCGCAGTGGCGATGGGGTAGAGTTACCTTACAACATCTTCTTCTCAATTTTTTTACCATTCTCCCTCCTACAAGTTATATCAGTTTATAGGAAGATTGAAGGGTTTGTCAAAAATGAATTCTGACAAGGGGAATCCTTGCGTTGCGCAAGGATTCCCCTTGTCGCTTTTGCTATAACTTACTACCGGTGCTAGACTGATATGAAGTATTTATCCACAGGAAAAGCGAATAATATGAAGAATATTCAAAGAGTTACGATTTTTTTCGGCCTGCTTCTAGCCTTAAGCGTATTGTTGATTCCATCTAACAATGTTTCGGCAGAGGAGGGTGTCAAGCACAAAAGCGCGTATAACCGCACGCAAAACCGCGAGGCGGCGGTCGTTACGGCGCGGGCCGGCGATTTAATCGAATACACCCTGACCTTTAACAACACAACCTCTTACAGTCAGAATGTTTCGATCCAAGACGACGTTTCCTCGGTTCTGCAATACGCCGAAATTTACAATTATAACGGCGCGTATATCTCCGGCTCGGTTCTAACCTTTCCTCAAACCAGTGTGGCATCCGGCGCAAGCTTGCAGAAAACTTTCGTGGTAAGAGTCAAAAACATTCCTTACGCCGTGATGTGGATGAATATGAGCAATACCTACGGCGACACGATAAATATTCAGGTTTCCGCGTCCGGATCGGGCGGAAACACCGGCGATGTCAGCGCTCGGTCGAAATCCGCCTATAATCAAACGCAAGCACAAATCGCCGAGTCGGTTTACGCGCGGCCGGGCGACACCATTACCTATACGTTGACTTACAGAAATAATGCTTCCTATTCTCAATCAGTCGCGATTGAGGATGATTTAACGGATGTCTTATATTTAGCCGATCTGATAAGTTACGGCGACGCGACTTTGAGCGGGAAAGTTTTGCGGTTTCCTTCGGTAAGCGTATCTTCAGGCGGCAGGATCGATCGGACTTTCCAGGTCCGGGTAAAATCGATTAGCGTCGGGGCAATCGATTATATAATGAGCAATTTTTACGGCAACGGTGTGGATATCCGTGTCAGCGCCAACGGCGAAATTTACAAAGGGGAAGTTAAAGGCGCCGCCATTCCGCCTAAAACCGGCCCGGGCCTTAGCTTTGTTTATTTGGCGGCGTTGTTGCTGACTGCCGGGTATTTTGTTTATAATAAATTGAAGGAAAAGAAATTTTTCGGACAGAGAGTATAGCGTGATTTTTCTGATTTTATTAAGGGACCGGATGTCTCTGAACAAGCCTTCAAGGTAGGGGCTGGCCTTGGCCGCCCGCCGACGGGCGACTAAAGTCTGCCCCTACAAATCCCTGTATCCAAAGGAAAAAACTCCTCGACTTTATTAGGTAAAACAAAAATGCAAAACAAAATTTTGCATTTTTTTGTTTTTCGGTTTTTTTGATTTTTGTTATAATCTAAATGTTGTCAAAAAAGACTTTGAAAGAGCTTCTAGAAGCGGCCGCGGGATATCCCGGCGGATTCATTATTTTGGAAGACAACAGGCCAAAATTCGCCATTTTGGATTATGAGCATTATAAACGGCTGGCGGCCGGAAAGGCCAAAGAATATATGAACCAATCACCGACTGCGACAATTTTAATCACGGGCGGCGCCGGCTATATCGGCTCCCATGCCGGAAAGCTGCTTGTCGAAAGAGGTTTTGAGGTCACGACTCTGGATAATTTGTCCAAAGGACGCAAAGAGTTTGCCCAAGGACGCTTCATCGAAGGCGATTTGGCCGATGCGCAATTTTTGGACGGGCTGTTCGCTCAAAACAAATTCGACGCCGTAATGCATTTCGCCGCTTCCATAGAAGTCGAAGAATCGGTAAAAAATCCGGAGTTGTATTACGCCAATAACGTGGTTGCCGGTTTAAATCTATTAAACGCGATGGCAAAGCACGGCGTTTCGAATTTGATTTTTTCCTCCACCTGCGCCGTATACGCGGAAAGCGCGCCGGTGCCGCTTTCGGAGAATTCCGCTTTCGGGCCGATTTCACCTTACGCCAAAACCAAATACATTTTTGAACAGATTTTAGGCGACTACGCCGCGGCCTATGGCGTCAAAAGCGTCGCATTGCGATATTTTAACGCCGCCGGCGCGAGTTTTGACCAGACCTTAGGTTTTTTTAACCCCCACCCATCGCATTTGATTCCTCGCGTTTTGGACGTGGCCGCGGGAAAAAACGAATCACTCACGGTTTTTGGCGGCGATTACAAAACCCACGACGGCACGGCGATTCGCGATTACATTCATGTTTCCGATTTGGCCGAAGCGCACTTTTTGGCCTTAAATTATTTATTGGAAAATAAATCAAGCTCGCCTCTAACCGAAGCGTTTAACGTAGGTTCGGGACGCGGCTATTCGGTTTTGGAAATTATCAACGCCGTTTGCGAACAGACCGGCCATATGGTGCGGTTCGAAATGGGCCCGCGCCGGGCGGGGGATCGCGAAAAACTGGTTTCCGACAATACGAAAATTGCCCAAGTTTTGGGTTTTAAGCCTGCGTATTCTGATTTAAAAAATATCATCGACACTTCCTGGGCGTGGCGGAAGAAGTGGTTCGGGAACAATTGAGGGAGAGGGGTGTTTTTCTCGTCGCATTTGGTATTTGTAGGGGCCGCGCTTGCGCGCCCGCGGAGGATTTGCGGGCGGCTAAAGCCAGCCCCTACTTTTGTTTCAGAGCTTTAAATAGCAAAGGAACTTCATTCGCGGCCACGTCGAACACAATGGCTAAATCCACGTCCATATAATGATGCACAAGCCGATCGCGCATTGCCATTACTTTTTTCCAGTCCACGCGCGGGTAGCGCGAACGAGCTTCGCTAGAAAGTCTTTTTGAAGCTTCTCCAATATTTTCGATAAGCTTGATAACCGCCAGACAAAGTATTTCGTCGCCGGCGAATTGTTCGTAGGTCCGGCCGGACGTAAAATCGGCGACCTTTCGGCAAAAGTCCCTTATCTCCTCCAAATAAATCTTATCTTTGTCCATAGATTATTTTTAAATCGCGTTCAATTAAAGGGCGCAAGAATTTATTTACCGCGCCTTCGGTTACTAGGTCAACATCAAGCCCAAGTTTTTGCCGCAAGCTCTCGTCAAGTTTTAAATAAGCGTCAAAAGTCGGTTGCCCGTTGAATTTTATCAAAATATCCACGTCGCTCTTGCCCGTTGCTTCGCCGCGGGCCACACTGCCAAACACTCCGGCGTAGCGCAAGTCGGATTTTTCCAGAATCGGGACGATTTTTTTCTGGACTTCTTTAAGGGTCATAAAGTAATTTTACAGAATAAGTCG
>JBBUGP010000125.1:4658-15715 GCA_038077895.1 Patescibacteria group bacterium | reverse complement strand
GCGGCAGTTTGATTTCAATTTTTGCGAGGCTTGGAGGCGGTATTTTCACCAAGGCGGCTGACGTGGGAGCGGACCTTGTCGGCAAGGTGGAAAAAGGAATTCCCGAAGACGACCCGCGCAACCCGGCTACCATAGCGGACAACGTTGGCGACAACGTCGGCGACGATGCCGGCATGGCCGCCGATCTATTTGAAACTTATGTCGTTTCCACGGTTGCCGCGATGGTTTTGGCCGCATCGCTTTTTAAAGCCAGTTCCGGCTTGGAAAGCGTCGTGCTTTTCCCGCTGCTTATCGGCGGCGTCTCCATTATAGCATCAATCATCGGCTCTTTTTTCGTGCGGCTTTCCCGCTCCGGACAAATTATGCGCGCGCTTTACGTCGGCCTGACTGTAAGTTCGGCGCTGGCGCTGGCAGCCTATTATTTCGCCAGCGTTAAACTCGCCGAAGCGGTCAACGCCGTCGGCTTCACACCGGCAAAAGTTTTTTATTCATTGCTCGTCGGTATTGTTATCACCGGTTTGATGATGGCAATTACGGAATACTATACTTCAAAAAAATATCGGCCGGTTAAAGCGATTGCCCACGCTTCCACCACCGGACATGGCACAAACATCATCGCAGGACTTTCCATGGGCATGGAAGCCACGGCACTGCCTGTAATTGTCATCGTTGCCGGTGTGATTATCTCATTCCAGTTTCTCGGGCTTTACGGCACGGCATTGGCGGTTATCGCCATGCTTTCGATGACCGGCATCGTGGTTGCCATCGACGCCTTCGGCCCGGTTACGGATAACGCCGGCGGAATCGCCGAGATGGCCGGCTTGCCGGAAACGGTGCGGACTGTTACCGACGAATTAGACTCCGTCGGCAATACCACCAAGGCGGTTACCAAATCCTACGCAATCGGCTCCGCCGGACTGGCGGCCTTGGTGCTTTTTTCCGCCTACGTGGAGGAATTGCACGCGATAAAAAAATATGCCGAAACAACATTTGACCTATCTGACGTAAGAGTCCTAATTGGCCTGCTTTTAGGAGCGTTGATACCCTACCTTTTTGCCTCGATTAGCATGCGGGCGGTCGGTAATGCCGCCGGCGCAGTTGTTGAAGAAGTCCGGAGGCAATTCCGCGAAATCAAAGGCATTATGGAAGGCCATACCCTGCCCGATTATCGCCGCGCCGTGGACATTGTGACGCGCGCCGCTATCCGTGAAATGATCGTGCCGGCGCTGTTGCCTGTAGTCATCCCGATTCTAACGGCATGGCTTTTAGGGCCAAAGGCTTTGGGCGGATTGCTAATCGGCTCTTTGGTAACCGGATTGTTCGTCGGCATTTCTATGACCAGCGGCGGCGCAGCCTGGGATAACGCCAAAAAATATATTGAGGAAGGTAATTACGGCGGTAAAGGTTCGGAGGCGCACAAAGCCGCGGTCACGGGCGATACGGTCGGCGATCCTTACAAAGACACGGCCGGCCCGGCGATTAACCCTCTAATAAAAATCATCAACGTCGTGGCTTTGCTGATAGTTAGTCTTTTCTAGAGGAAAAGAATCACGAGTCACGAGGATTCCCCTTGTTGTGACAAGGGGAATCCTCGTTTTGCATTAGAGCTTAGCTTAAAAAAAATACGACCGTTAGTCGCGGTCGGTTTTTGTTGACAAAGGTTCATTTCCCCGGATCTTCCGGTTTTCTCCCGACGACCCTTTGGCTTCTGCGTTTGTACCATTTGAACCGGCGGAGAAACATCTCCCTCTTCTTCCTGCCTGTTCATACGCCGGAGCGATATGAGAGTTAAGGCGAAAAAGACAAACAAAACGCCGATTCCTATATACTGAAACATTTTCTCCATAGCAAACTCCTCCTTCAATAACATCATGAACTAAATGAAGAAAACCGCTAATCTTCTAGCTCAAAAACCACAGACACAGTCGCCGTTATTTTGTTCGTCCCCGGCATAATCTGCGACGCCTCGGCTGCCATCGCGTCACCGCCACGGCCATAGCTGTCATACGCGTAAGGATACGGCTCGGGAAAAGAAATTGATTCCTCAGAAAAACTTTTCACCTTGCCTAGCTTCACTCCGGCGACTTTAGCCAGTTCATCGGCTTTGGCTTTAGCGTTCTCCATCGCTTTCTTTCTGGCTTCCTGCTTCAGGCCTTCTGGCTGATCAATTTGAAAAGAAACATTGTTAAAGGTATTTGCGCCGTTTTGAATCACTCCCGTAATAATATCGCCAACGTCATCAATCTGCCGGATCTTCACCGAAAGTCCTTGCGATAAAACATAGGCGTCTAATTCCTGCCGACCGTCGGGATAATTGTACCGCGGATACATGCTGTAATCCGAGGTGGTGATATCTCCCTCTTTTACGCCTTTCGTTTTCAAATAATTTATTACTTGTTTGATTTTTGCCGTGTTGTCAGCTTGAATCTTCTTGGGATCTTTTCCTTCGCTGACGACCGCGAAACTGGCCAAAGCCAGATCGGGTTTTGATTCTATCTCACCCACCGCGGAAATGGTAAGCGTGTCCTTTGCTTCATCGGACTTCGCGGTCAAACTTTTATAAGTGCCTACTCCGTACCAAACGATTAAAACCGCCAATAACACCGAAAGGATTATCAAGAAACCCTTGATGTAGCGGTTTTGAAGAAAACTTGGTTCCATATTTTTTGTTTAATTTTTATATCTCACGTCTCCTATGATATTTTATACGATTTGTAAAAAACTCGCAAAATTAGAAATCCTTCGGTCCCAGGAGTACACCTTTGTTGGATATTCGCGTTTATTCGTCATCTCTTCAGGGCTTACGTGCTTGCCGTCCCGCTCTTGACAAAAGGACTGTATCAGGTAAAATTTAATACGATACTAACTGACATGAAAAAAACCCGGCATCGCACCCGCGTGGCCGGGACCCGCAAGCACGCTGGAGGGTGTAAAGGAGGAAAGATGAACGGTTATTTGTGCTGTTCGGACTTTGGGGCACGATAAACCTGTCCTTTCCTCCCCCTCCGCGTGGATTTTACGCGGTTTTTATTTTACTTTCGGCGGATAAATCTTGTAAATCACGCCTTTTTTATCGTCTGAAACAAACAATATTCCATTATCAGCCGCGAGGATATCCACAGGCCGACCTAAAACTTGGTTGTTGTCTGTTAACCAGCCGCTAACAAAATCTTTTTTCTCATATTTTAAAATTATTTACCGCTCTCTCCACATTTTCGACATTTTCCGTCGCCATTAATTTCACGCGCAGTTCGCGAGCGCCCGGAAAACCGGCGGCGTAAGCCTTAAAATGCTTTTTCATAACCGCGAAATTTTTTTTCCCTTTAAACAATTTTTCAAACAGATGGGCGTGCTCCAGCATAGCGTTGAGTTTTTCTGACATGCCAATTTCGCCTAATGACGCGTTTCGGTCAAAAAACCAGGGGTTGCCGAACGCCCCTCGGCCCACCATCACCCCGTCGGCTCCTGTTTCCGCCGCCCGTTTTTTTCCCTCCTCCAAAGTCGCGACATCCCCATTGCCTACTATCAGGGTTCTGCTGTTTAATTTATTCCGAATCTTCACCGCGCGGGCGATTTCTTCCCAGCGGGCCGGAACTTTCGACATTTCCGCCGCCGTCCGGCAATGAATGGTAATCGCGGCTGGCTGGGTTTTTAGCAATTTACCGATCCAGGATTCGGTTTGGATTTCCTTAAAACCGATCCGGGTTTTAATTGAAACCGGCATAGTGCCAGCGGCCCGCTTGGTCTCGGCTATAATTTTTAACGCCAGCTTAGGATTGCGAATTAAAGCGGCGCAAGCGCCGTTTTTGATTTCCTTGGGTTTGGGACAGCCCATGTTGATATCCACACCGTCGAACTTCAACTTTTTTAAAATTTTGACGGCTCGGGTGAAATTCTCCGGTTTGGTACCCCAAATCTGCGCCACAATGGGCCGCTCGTTCTCAAAATAACGCAAATCTTTGAGCAAATTATCCCGCCCGGCGGAACATAGGCCGTCGGTTGAAACAAACTCCGTGAACATCACATCCGGCTTGCCGTAGCGGACAAACATTTGCCGGAAAGCCAAATCCGTCACGTCGGCCATCGGCGCGAGCGCGAAAAATGGTTTCGGTAATTTTTCCCAAAATCCCAGATTAAATATATTATTGCTCGGCATAAAATTTCAAAGTTTAGCCACCTCTTCCAAAAAATGTTCCAAAATTTGCGTATGGTTTCTAAACAAAAAACGCCCCCGAAATTTTTTGCCGGCTTGTAAAAGCGGGTACCACAGCCGATCGTCAGGCCACATTTCTTCAAATGGGACACTTTCACTCTCAAACCACCTAGGCTTCATCTCTTGGGTTTCGACAGGTTCACCTTGAAATTCGCGCGAGGAAAAAATATGCACTTCCTTAAAAATCGGATCACCTTCGTTTTCAAAAATCAAAACTCCCCGCTTATCAAGCGACAAAAGCTCCAAACCAGCTTCTTCCAAAACCTCCCTGCGCGTCGCCTGCTCAATTGTCTCGCCGGCTTCGACTTTCCCGCCGAACCCGTTCCAGCGCCCCGCGCCGAAGCCAATTTTCTTCATACCCAAAAGAACCTTGCCATCCTTTTCAATTAAGCACAACGTCATCACTTCTTTCATAAAAACTATTCGGAAGTAGTCTCAAAACCCTAAATTTCTCGTCATTCTGAGCGGAGCGAAGAATCTCGTCGCTAAATCTGCATAACATGGGATCCTTCACTTGAGTTTAGGATGACGGGAAGGAAGGTTTTAAGACCACTTTTAGGATATCGTTACTACCAATTTTCACGGCCGTGAAAATTGGTAGTATGTAATCATTGAAAAAAATTTCAATCTACGATAAGGTCATCACTCATCCCTGTTTCTTAAAAGTAAAATGCCTATAACTTCTCACCGGGATATGATATTTTTCTTCGATAATATGCCAAGCAGTGCCGAAATGCGCGTCTTTCCAGTCCAAGCCAAGCTTAAGCGCCGCCTCCTTTAAGGCTTGCTCTGACGGCCCTTCCAGCTCCAAATAAGTCGGGACACCGGGCCAAGTGTCGATATCAACCATCACTTCACCAAGGCGAAAAGAGTGGCGTTTTTTCTCCTGCTCGCGAAAGCGCGTCAGGCCTACCGCTTGTAAAAATTTATCCGCCATCGCCCTGTCGTCAACGCCGAATTCAAGTTCAATGGTGCCATCCGCGGTTTTTTCGTCCAAAGTTTGCTTAAAAGTGAGGCGCGCCCCTTTTTTTGTTTGGCGGATCCTCACGAATTTGCTTTCTGAAAGCCACCGAAAATCCTTATCGTAAAAAATAATTTCATTAATATCATCCTCTCCCAAATCCATGGCTCCCGCTTCCGTCAGCCGTTTTTTCATCGCCAGAAGATCGATCTCTAAAAATTTCACTTCAATTTCCCTATCTTCAAGTTTTTGCATCTTTATGATTTCTTTAGAATTTTAAAAACGGCGAATTTCTCGGAACTAAAAACTCCAAAACCAAACCGGGAAAGCATTTTGATTTTCCCGGTGATGGCGAAGACTTCGTAGACTTTTCTTTTTCGCGCCTGTTTTAGACACGCCTCAACCAATTGGGATCCTATCCCCTTACCCTGCCAGCGCTTTGCCACAGCCAGGCTTCTAATCTCGGCTATTCTTCTTGAATACACTTCCAATGCGCAACAGCCGACGATATTGCCTTTGTCTTCCGCAACGAAAAAACTGCCGACTTTGGGCAAATGCTTTTGCACAAGTTGTTTGGGATATCTCCCAACTAGTTTTTTGATCCCCTTATAATCGCTTTCTTTGGAGCGGCGGATAATCATCTGGTTCGACTATATAACCCAATTAATTCTGCGGAAGCTAAAATATGGCCGGCCACTGCTTTTTTTAACTTTTCTATGTCGGCGTCGGCTTGAAGATTTAAAGTCTTGTCCAAGGCGTAAAGCTTAAAAAAATAACGGTGAGTGCCGGAGGGCGGACAATGGCCGATGTAACCGACTCCGTCCGCGCTATCCGAGTAAAACACCTTGCTGTTCAAACCTTCAATTCCGCCGAAAGGGGCCGAGCCTTCCGCAACCTTCAAAACATTCGGAGAGATGTTCCAGACCGTCCAATGCGTGAAGGTCCCGCCAGGCGCGTCCGGATCGTCAACAATCAATGCGAGCGATTTCGCGTCAGATGGAACGTCCGAAAATTTCAAGGGCGGATTAATGCCCTTGCCGTCGCAAGTATATTTGGCCGGGATGGTTTGCTGGTTTTGAAAAGCCGGGCTTTCGATTTTCATATTATTACTTCACTCTTCGAAAGATAAAATCGATAATCTTTCTCCGTTTTTCAGAATCGCGCATTAAATGAATGAAGCCGGGCGCAACGGAGAGCAGGACAATTGCCGCAATTATAGGCAATAAGTAGCGATCGACGTTTGGAACGGCTTCTCCTAAAAAGTAGCCTAGCACGCAAAGGCCTACGGCCCAAAGGAATCCGCCGATGATATTATAAAACAAAAACGCACCATAGCGCATTTTTCCCACGCCGGCTAATATCGGCGCGAAGGTCCGCACAAAAGGCATAAAACGCGCCAGGATCAGAGTTTTTCCGCCGTGACGATCGTAAAAAATTCTTGCCCGTTCCAAATACTCTTTTTTAAAAAAAAGTGAATCTTCTTTGTTGAAAATAGCCGGGCCGACTTTTTTACCGAAGGCATAACCGACGCTTACGCCGACAACCGCGGAAATAAAAGTCCCGATAACCAGCGCCCAGATATTTAAAAATCCCTGCGATGCCAAAAATCCGGCCGTGAACAGCAAAGAATCGCCGGGTAAAAAAAATCCGACAAACAGCCCCGACTCAGCGAAGATGAAGCCGAAAATGCCAAAATATCCGATGGTCTTGATAAGGGAAACAATATCGAACATAAAAGAATTATATCATAAAAATGCCGATAAAAAAAATTCCGCTCGGTAGCGGAGTTTTTTATAATACCTTGCTTTAGCAACTAAAACCCTTCGTAATCCCGCACTGTCAGCTGGGAATCAATCTGCTTGACGGTTTCCAAAACCACCGCTACGACGATGAGCAACGACGTGCCCCCGATCACAAGATTATTGGAATGCGAGATAGCCTGAAAAAGCAAAGGCAATACCGCGATCGCGCCCAAGAATAGCGCGCCGGTCAAGGTAATGCGGTTTAAAACCTTGAACAAAAATTCCGCCGTTTGGCTGCCGGGCCGCAGGCCGGGCACAAAACCGCCCTGCCGCTGGATGTTTTCAGCTACCTCTTCGGGGTTAAAAACCACGGCTGTGTAAAAATAGGTGAATAAAACCACCAAAAGGAAATACATTACGCCGTAAAAAATTTGGTTGTTGAAAAGCGCCAAGACCTGTCGGGCCGCAGAGACGACAAAAGCGTTATTGGCCTGCGTCAAAAAATTGGCGACGATGCCGGGAAAAATCATAATCGAAATCGCGAAAATTATCGGAATCACGCCGGCGGTATTAATACGCAGCGGCAAATGGGAAGCCACGCCGCCGTAAAGTTTGTTGCCGCGCACCCGTTTGGCGTAAGAAACCGGAATATTCCTTTGGGCTTCAGAAACCAGAACAACACCGGCAATGACCAAAAGTGAAACGATAATAAAACCGATAATCGAAACGATGCTTAAACTGCCGGTCTCGATGTTGGCCTGCAATTGCGGCACCATACTTGGCAAGCGGGCCACAATGCCGGCAAAAATAATTAAAGAAATTCCATTGCCGATTTTATATTCGGTAATCCATTCGCCTATCCACATCGTCACCATCGTCCCCGCCGTCACAGTAAGCAGCATTATTAGCCATTCCATCGGCGTTAAAATTCCGACGATGCCGGTGCCGCCGCGAGCGTATAAAGTAATCGTGCCAAAAGCTTGTAAAATCGCCAAGGGGACAGTTAGCAGGCGGGTATATTGGTTAAGTTTAGCCCGGCCAGCTTCACCGCCCTCTTTTTGCAATTCTTGCATGCTCGGGATTAAAATTGTCAAAAGCTGGATAATAATCGAGGCGGTAATATAAGGTGAAATGCCCACCATGGCAATAGACACGTTAGAAAGGCCGCCGCCAGCAAAAATATCCATCAGCCCAAACAATTGATTGGATTGAAAAAATTCCCGCAAGCGGGCGGTATCGATACCGGGAATCGGCACGTGCGCCAAAAGCCGGGTCGCCGCCAAAAGCAAAGCGACCGCGATAATCTTATTGCGTAAATCTTTCAATTTGAAGATCCGAATGAATTTATCCATAAATATTACATCTGACACTTAACCATTGACATTTGACAGAATTGCTTGTTGTTAATTGTCAAAAGTCAATTGTTAAATGTTAGCTATGCCGAAATTACTTCTCCCCCGGCCTTCTCAATTTTTTCTTTCGCGGCGGCGGAAACCGGCACATAGACTTTCAGCTTTTTTTTCAAATTTCCTTCGCTTAAAATTTTCACCCGACCGTACTTGAAAAGTTTCAGGCGCTTCAGAGCGGCCACGGTAACTTTATCACCGTCGGCGAATTTATTCAAACTTTCCAAATTTACGCCGAACCAGCGCTCGCTTCCCGAGCGAAAACCGTCACCGCGCATTTTTGGCGTTTGGATAATTAAAGTGGTTCTGCCGCCTTCAAAACCCGGCCTGGTCCCGCCGCCAGATCTGGCGTTCTGTCCCTTAAGGCCTTTTCCGGAAAAAGTTCCGTGTCCCGAAGCGTTGCCGCGCCCGACAATCTTCCGGCGCTTTTTAGGCTGAGAGGGTTTTAAGCTGTTTAGATTGATCATACCCAGTATATCAACTTCCAGTGTCAGACGCCTGGTGGCGTCTTAGTTGAAAGAAAAAATTAAAATAGTTTAAATGATTATGTAGTTAAAACTTTTATTGGCGTCTGACAAGAGGTTCTTCCTTGTACTCTTCCGGATTTCCTGAAGCCAGAATACAATCACTATTTCTCGTTATCCCTTTAAATTCGACCAGGGAAGAACCTTATGGAAGTTGTATTACTGGGCATAAAATTTTCGACAACTATTCTCTGACTTTAAGGCTTTGCAGAGCCGCGAATACCGCTTTGACATTATTAATCTTGTTGGAAGAACCCAGCATTTTGGCGACAATATCGGAAATTCCAGCAACCTCAACCACTGCCCGTATGGATCCGCCGGCGATAACGCCGGTGCCCGGACGGGCGGGTTTTAATAAAACCGCGCAAGCCTTGTATTTGCTTCGCACCTGGTGAGGAATCGTGCCGTTTACCAAAGGAAACTTAATCATGCCTTTTTTAGCCGCGGTGACCGCCTTATTAACCGCTTCCGAAACATCCGCGCCTTTTTTTACCGCCATCCCGACTTTTCCTTTCTTGTCTCCCAACACCACCAATGCCCGAAAACGCATGCGTTTTCCGCCGGCTACGACTCTGGTGACGCGCGTCACCTCGACAACGTTTTGTTCGAATTCTCTTTTTTCAAACTGTTCTCTAGCCATAAATTTACATCGAACTACTAATCTTTTACGAATATACGAATCTGCGCTCTACTATTCGTATATTCGTACGGACTCGTATTTTGTTGTTATTTGATTAAAACTCCAAACCTCCGGCTCGCGCTGCTTCGGCTAAGGCCTTTACCCGGCCGTGATAAGCGTATCCGCCCCGATCGAAAGAAACTTTGTTAATCTTTTTCTCCAAAGCTTTTTTTGCAATCTCGCGGCCGACCAAAACGGCGACCTCGGTTTTTTTCCCGCTCTTTTTGGAAAGTTTTAAGGAAGAAGCGCTGGCAAGCGTCTTGCCGGCTGCGTCGTCGATAATATGCGCGTAAATGTGATTGAGGCTCCGAAAAACCGATAAACGCGGCCGGGCAACCGTTCCCTTGATCCGGGAGCGGATGCGGTTGTGCCGTCTGGCTTTGTGAATTTTTTTGTAAATTGATTCTTTCATAATTACTTACATTTGACCTTTAACCATTGACACTTGACTGAATAACACTTGACTGAATAATCTTTGTGTTAATTGTCAAATGTCAACTGTTAAATGTTAGCTTATCCGCCGACTGCTTTAACGACCTTGCCGGCTTTCCGACGAATAACCTCATCGGCGTATTTTATGCCTTTGCCTTTATAAGGTTCTGGTTCGCGTCTGCTTCGAATCGAGGCGGAGAACTCGCCAACTGCCCGCTTATCAATACCTGTTACAGTGATAGTATTCTTTTCAACTTTAACCTCCAAATCCGCGGGTATGGCAAGCTCCACCGGATGCGAGTACCCTAACTGCATTGTTAATTTATTCTTATCAGCCTGGGCGCGGTACCCGACGCCGATTATTTCGAGCTTTTTAGAAAACCCAGCCGACACTCCGGTAACCATGTTGGCCACAAGAGCGCGAAGAGTGCCCCAAAGCGCCCGATTTTGCCGATCTTCAGGTGAATCCGCCAAGACAAAAATCTGGCCGTCCCTGTTTTCGATCTTAATGCCTGAATTTATGGTCATTTCTAATTTACCCTTTGACCCGGCGACAAAAATCTTACCGTCTTTTACGGCAACCTCAACGCCTGATGGAATCATAATAGGTTTTTTTCCGATTCTTGACATAGAAATTAGCTTTTAGGTTTTAGCTTTTTAGCTGTTAGCATTCAGCCTATAGCGTTTTCTATAAGCTAGAAGCTGTTTTTTACCAAATTTGACATAATACTTCTCCGCCCAAATTTTCCTTGCGCGCCTCTTTATCGGTCAACAAGCCTTTTGAAGTGGAAAGTATGGTTACGCCGAAACCGCTCTGTGTCTTGGGAATTTCTCCGGCTTTTGAATAAATGCGCTGACCCGGCTTGCTGACGCGATCCAAGCCTTCAATAACCGGCTCACCGTTTAAGTACCGAAGTTTCATGCCCAAAGATTTCCGATCAAGCTTGTTGACAATAAAAACCTCTTCAATCAGTCCGTGTTTTTTCAGAACGTCGGCCAAAGTCTGTTTAAATTTCGAATGCGGCAAAATCACCTCGGCTTTGCGCGAGGAAAGCGCGTTTCTTATTTGCGTTAGCATGTCGGAAATGGGATCGGTCATA
>JBBUGP010000125.1:0-4558 GCA_038077895.1 Patescibacteria group bacterium | reverse complement strand
TAACTCCGGGAACTTCTCCCTTTAAGGCTAATTCTCTAAAACAAATTCGACAGAGATTGAAATCTCGAATATATCCCCTTTTTCTGCCGCACCGCCAGCAACGCCGAATCACCCGGGTTGGAAACTTTGGCTTCCTTTTAGATTTAACAATTAATGCTTTTCTGGCCATAATTACTACATTTAACTTCTAACCTTTAACGTTTGACTAAAAGTCAATTGTCAAATGTTAAATGTCAATTGTTTTTTTTAATGGTAAACCAAGCATCTTAAGATATTCGCGGGCTTCTTCCGGCTTGCGGGCATCCAGGGAAATCGTGATTTGCAAACCGAAAAGATGGGCAACGCTATCGGTGGAAATTTCCGGAAAAGCAATCTGGTCGCGCAACCCGATGGAATAATTTCCCTGGCGGTCGAAGCCGTCCGGACTTAAGCCCCGGAAATCTCGCACGCGGGCCAAAGTGATATTCAACAATTTATCCAAAAATTCATACATTCTCTTGCCGCGCAAGGTCACCATCAACCCGACAACCTGTCCATCGCGAATTTTAAAAGAAGAAATGGATTTCTTGGCGCGGGTTTTTACCGGGGTCTGACCGGTGATGGCTTTAATGTCTTTTATAAATTCATCTATAATCTTCGGATCCTTTAAGTCGGAACGAATACCAACGTTAACCACAACCCGTCTGATTTTCGGAATCATATTGGGATTCGTCCAGCCATATTTTTTCTGCATAACCGGCTGAATTTCCTTATTTATCTTTTCTTGAAGACTTTTTGTCATAATTTACTCTACCTCTGACATTTGACAATTGACTTTTAAACCTAAGCAGATCCGTCAAATGTCAAAAGTTTAAGGTCAAACTTTAGTTAAATGTTCCCTGACATTTTTTGCACATCCTCATTTTCTTGCCCGAGCTTTCAGTTTTATGGGCGATCCGGGTAAATTTTCCGCACCGAGGGCACGCAAGCATTAATTTAGAAGGGTCTAAACCCGCCGGAAATTGAACCTTTTGGCCCTTTTGGCCTGCTTTCCTAGCCCGCTGATGCCGGGTGCGGATATTCACGCCTTCAACGGTAACTCTTCCTCTTTTATAGTCAACCGCAACAACCTTACCGGATTTGCCCCTGTCTTTTCCGGCAAGCACCTTCACTGTGTCGCCCTTTTTAAAATTGATATTCATAACTTTTCTGATTACTGATAGACACGGATATACGGATTCTGATTTATCAGTATATCCGTACTAATCCGTAATCCGTAAATTTATAACACTTCCGGGGCAAGCGAAATTATTTTTGAAAAACCCAATTCCCGAAGTTCGCGCGGCACGGGTCCGAAAATTCTGGTGCCTCGAGGTTCGGTGGTGCCTTTATTAATCAAAACGCATGCGTTGTCGTCAAAACGAATATAGGAGCCGTCAGGCCGGCTGACTTCCTTGCGGGTCCGCACGATAACCACGGTCACCTTATCTCCTTTTTTAGCCTGGCCGCGCGGGCTGGCGACTTTCACCGAAGCGTTAACCACATCTCCGATACTAACTTTATGACGCCGGTTTTTTCCGGAAATTCCGAAAACCGCGACTTCCCTCGCACCGGTGTTATCCGCGACTGTTAATCTTGAACGTAATTGAAGCATAATGAACTTTTAACTTATAACTTAAAACGTGTAACATGGGACAAATAAGGGATTTCTTGTGGTAAAAAGTTACATGTTACATGATTCATGTTTAGTGATTTAAACTTTTCCGATAATCTTAAATCGTTTGGTCTTGCTTATCGGACGGCACGGGATTATTTCGACCTTATCTCCGACTTTAAATTCGTTTTTGGCATCATGCGCGGCGCAGGTTTTTTTCACGGTATAGCGCTTGTGATACTTTGGGTGAACTTTCACTCTTACAACCTTAACTACCGCCAGATTTGCGGTTTTGTGGGAAATTATTTCCCCCCTGATCGCATTTGTATGTTTGCTCTGACTGATATCGGACATATTTTGTGAATAAGAAGTTTAAACGACTGGCGCCGGTTCCGGATGCTCCTGCTTATCCGTAATGACGGTTTGTATGCGCGCGATTTCTTTTCTCAAAAAACGCAGCTCGCGGTGGTTTTTAATCTCCTTGGAAGAAACCTGAAACCGCACCCGGCGCAATTGCTCTTGGCGCTCGGCTAAAATCACTTTTAACTGTTCCATGCTTTTTGGCTTTAAATCCTTAACCTTTAAAAATCGCATAAAAATTTACTGATTACTGATAGATACGGATATACGGATTCTGATTTATCAGTATATCCGTACAAATCCGTAATCCGTAAAAATTACTTTGTAATAAAAGAGGTCTTCACCGAAAGCTTGTGCGCGGCAAGTCTCATGGCTTCTCGGGCAGACTCTTCGGTAACGCCATCCATCTCAAATAATATTCGACCTTTCTTTATCACCGCTACAAAATGATCGACAGCGCCCTTGCCGCCGCCCATTACCGCGCCGTGAGTGGTAACCGGTTTATCGGGAAAAACTCGAATCCAGATTTTGCCGCCTCTTTGAACATGGCGAGTCATCGCGCGCCTTGCGGCTTCTATCTGACGGCTGGTCAGCCAAGCGTTCGATAAGGCCTTCAGCCCGTAAGTCCCAAAATCCAAATTCAAACCGCCCTTGGCGCGTCCGTAAAGCGAGCCTTTGTGATGCTTGCGGTGTTTTACTCTTTTAGGAATTAACGCCATAAAGATGATAATATACTAATCGGTTAAACGAGGCGATTTTGAGTCGCGCCCCGTAGTCACCCGAATCTTCGAGGGTGTACTACCGGGGTTTTACTCTCTTGGGAATCAATGCCATAAATCAATTTAGATTGTCACTTTCCACTTTGAACTTTTAACTTTTCACTTTTAAATACTTCTCCCTTATTTATCCAAACTTTTATTCCGATAGTGCCATAGGTCGTAAAAGCGGTGGATTCGCCGTAGTCAATTTCCGATCGAAGCGTGTGGAGTGGCAGGCTGCCTTTGTAAAGCCATTCATCGCGGGCAATTTCGGACCCGCCCAAACGGCCCTTAATCTTGATTTTCACGCCCTTCGCGCCCGCTTCCGTAATCTGATCAATGGCGGTTTTCATGGCCCGGCGGTAAGAAATTCTTTTTTCGATCTGCTCGGCGATATTGTCCGACCAAACCTGGGCGGAAAGATTTACCGCTTTCACTTCTTCGATATTCAAGCGAAAATTCTTAGTCAGCTTCAGCCGCTCTTTCAGTTTTTTCTTCATTTCTTCTATCCCGCCGCCGGCCCGGCCGATAAGCATCCCTGGTTTGGTAGTTTTCACGATGATCGTCAAGTCTTCGTTGAATCTTTCGATTTCCACACGGTCGATTCCTGATTTACGATAATTTTTAAGGACAAAATCCCGGATCTTCACGTCCTCTTCCAGGGTTTGGGCGAAACGCTGGCGGGAAAACCAACGCGACCGCCATACGTCGGTAATGTTTATTCTTAATGCTTTCGGATTAATCTTTTGTCCCATAATTGCTTACATTTGACCTTTAACCATTGACGCTTGACTGATTATCTTTGCGTTAATTGTCAAATGTTAATTGTCAAATGTCAACTGTTAAATGTCAGCTATGCGTTAGTTTTTCGATTAAATAATCTCCTTTTCATATCTACGAATTTCTGTCGAATCTTCCCGCCGCCTGCCCCTTTGTCTTTCCATTTTGGCTGAGGTTGTTCCTTGGAAGTTTTTAGCTCTTCCTCTTTAGACGCTACAGGCTGCGGAGCCGCGACAACTGTCTTGCGGGCTTTCGCTTTTTTACTTTTCTTGTAGCCGCCGACTAAAATTACTTCCACTATCGAGGTTCGGCGCTGTATCGGAAAAGCTCGTCCCTGGGCGCGAGGCATAAATCTTTTTACCGAGTTGCCTTGATTGACGGTAATATTTTTCACCTGTAATTCTTCCCGATTAATCTGGAAATTGTGCTTGGCATTGGCAATCGCGGAATTCAACAATTTAGCGATCGGCCGCGCGGCTTTTTTATTTAAAAACTGAAGCTGCCGAAGAGCCTCTTCAACCGGAAGTTTTTTAATCAGATCAGTAACCAGCCGCGTCTTGCGAGGCGCGATGTGCAAATCCCCAATGGATGCTCTGACTTCTTGAATTTTTTGCTCAACTTTTTCTGCCATAATTTAGCTTGTAGCTAGTAGCTTGTAGACGGTGGACGAATTCCTACCAGCTACAAGCTAATTTCTAACTTATTCTTTCTTCTCCGGCTCCGCTTTCGCGGCTTGAAGCTTAGTCTTTTCCGCTTCCGCGGCCTCGGCAGCCTGCGCTTTGGCGATACGGCCGCCGTGGCGAATGAATTTTCGGGTAGCGGAAAATTCGCCGAGCTTATGTCCGACCATCTCTTCCACAATTTTTACCGAAATAAAAATTCGTCCATTGTGAACATCAAACGTAAAGCCGATCATCTCCGGCACAATCGTTGTATCACGCGACCAAGTCTTAATTGCCTTTCCTTCACCGACCTTGATCGCGGACATTTTTTTTAAAAGTTTTGGATCGACAAACGGGCCTTTTTT
>JBBUGP010000124.1:0-1932 GCA_038077895.1 Patescibacteria group bacterium | reverse complement strand
ATCAAGATATCCAGCAGTCGAGGGAAAGAGATTCCCGCCGCCTCGGCCGATTGCGGCACAAGAGAAGTTGGCGTCATGCCGGGAATTGTGTTGATTTCCAAAAAATGAAAATTGCCGTTTTTGTCCAAAATAAAATCGGAACGGGTTACGCCGCGGCAGCCTAAAATTTGATGGGCGCGCAGCGCCAAATCCTGCACTTGCTTGGTTTGTGCGGGCGTCAAAGGCGCCGGAATAACATGCTCCGATCCCCCGGTCTGATACTTGGCCGCGTAATCATAAAATTTTGATTTTTTCCAGAGCAAAATTTCAATGACCGGCAGTGCCCGCGACCTGCGATTACCTAAAACCGGCACGCTGATTTCGCGGCCCGCGACAAACGGTTCGATAAGCAATTCAGCGTCGTGCTTAAAAGCTTCTTCTATCCCCCGCTTCAAAATCTTTTTGTCGGAGGATATAGTGACGCCGATGGAAGAGCCCATCTGGTTGGGTTTTATTACTACCGTGCCGTGAATGCGCTTCAAAATCTTTGCGTTGTTTTTCTGATAATCTTTTTTAGAAATCAGGACGTCTGGCAAAACCGGAACGCCTGCCGCCGCGACCATGCGCTTTGTCCGCGCCTTATCCATCGCCACGCTCGATGCCAAAACTCCCGAACAGGTATAAGGAATGCCTAAGAGTTCCAGCATGCCTTGGATCGTGCCGTCCTCGCCTCCGGGGCCATGCAGAACTAAAAGCGCGACATCGATTTTTTGTTCGCCCTTATCGCCAACCGGCACCAATGCCCGGGTGGAGGTAGATTTTTTTGTCCGGATTTCCTTGCCTATGCTCTTTATCGTCGGACTGGAAACCAGCCAGCGCCCGGATGAGCTGATTTCAATGGGAAAAACGTCGTATTTTTTCGTATCCAAATACCGCGCCACCGTGGCGCCGGAGCGCAAAGAAACTTCACGCTCTTCCGACTTTCCTCCAAAAATTATGGCGACTTTTAATTTTTTTCTTGACATAAATATCTCTTGAAAAAGACCATCTTATATCCTTCTCTCCTGGCAAGGAGAGATGTCCCGAAGGGACAGAGAGGTCGAACCATGCGAGGTTAGAAAAAACTACCTAAATTATGCCCCATTGCTCTGAAGAGATCAAATCTTAATTTTTCGTAACCTGGCTTTTTCTCCAAACCACTGGAAAGCCAATTTTTGATAAACCGGGGTTAAATCAGTCACAAAGAATTCCCGCCGGCGGTTGTGGCTTAACTTTTTTTCAATTTCGGTATGCCTCCGTAAATAATCAGACAGTTTTTCCGGAATAATCTCGTCTTGGGAAAATACCCGCACTTCCGCTCCCAAAATCTTTTTAATCTGCTTTTTTATTATGGGATAATGCGTGCAGCCGAGAACCAACCCGTCGATTTTTTTGTTTTGCAGCGGCCGCAGATAATCTTTTAAAATTGCCGGCAAATACCTTTCGGCCTGCTGTTCAATAAGCGGGACTAATAGCGGCGTGGGTTGCTGGAAAACTTTCAAGCTTTTGCGGATTTTAGCAAGCTCGGTCGGATAAACTTTGGAGTTGATCGTGCCGGAGGTGCCAATAACGCCAAGTCTTTTTATAACGTGAGGTGAGCGACCAAATTGATACTCCTCTTTTTCACGGCCGTGAAAAAGAGGAGTATCTAATTTTTGCTCGCCGACCGCTTCCAGGGTTGGCACAACCATGCCCAAAACTCGATTGTTCAAATAGTGTTTGGGCAAAAAACCTTTTTGAATCTTGCGTAGGGCTTGCGCCGAGGCAGTGTTGCAAGCCAGAATGACAAGTTTGCATCCGCGGCGAAATAAAAATTCCACGCCTTCTCGGGTGAAATCGTAAACCGTTTGAGGAGACCGCGTGCCGTAAGGCAGGCGCGCGCAGTCGCCCAAATAAACAAAGTCGTATTGCGGA
>JBBUGP010000123.1:0-2217 GCA_038077895.1 Patescibacteria group bacterium | reverse complement strand
AAGCGAGCATGCGCCTTTCGAGCCTAACGCCGCCTGGCCGCCGGTGTTTCCTTTTTTGCTTGGAATGCTTGGCTCAAGCCGGCTTTGGGTCTATCTAATTTTTCAGATTTTAATCGCAAGCGCAAGCGTAGCTGTGCTTTACAAGATAGGCTTTTTGGTTTTTAGCAGGCGCACCGCGCTCTTGGCGGGATTGGTTTTCGCCCTTGACCCGATCTCGGCTTTTTGGAGTATAAATTTATTGTCGGAAACACTGTTCACTTTTTTATTCTTGCTGTCCTTGTATTTCCTCATAAAATTTTGGAAAGAGGGAAGTAACGGCGTGGTGTTTTTTTCCGCGCTGTTTTTGGGTCTGGCCACCCTCACCCGCGTCGTCACCAGTTTATTTCCGGCAATCATCCTGGTGTTTTGTCTTTTTGCGGCCGGTATGCCTGGAAAAAGAAAACTCGCCGCGATTTTAATTTTCGCGGCCGTTTTTATCGCGACCCTTTCCCCATGGCTCGCCAGAAACCAAAGGGTCTTCGAAAGCTTTAGCCTTTCCTACATCCCCACTTACAATTGGTATTGGTATAATGCCCGGCAATTTTACGCCTATAAAAATCATCTCAGCCAATCCGAAGCCAAAACTATTTTTCTGCAATGGAGGGAAGAGGCCGTTGCCGATAATCCCAAGCTCGACAATCATTTAAAGCTCCAGCCTTTTTATGCCCAAAAAGCTTTTCAGATAATCGCCCAAGACCCTGCTGGCTACCTGCGTTTGCATTTAACCAACACGGCGGCGGTATTTTTAAGCACCGGCTGGGACGATATGGCTTTAGCTTGGACCGGACGGGATTCCGACGTCAATCTTACCGGAGTTTTGCAAGGCGGCGGTATCGGGCAGTTGTTTATAAAACATCCCGGCTTGGCTTTAGAAAAAGTCATGTTGTTAATTTTTTATCTAGCGATACTTTTGGGGGCGATATTGTCGTTAAAGCTTAAACGCGCGCCGTTTTACCCCGTTAGAGAATGCCCTGCGACTGGTCGTGGAGCGCATTTTCCCCATACGAACATGGGGTTTAATGCACCGCACAAGTTCTCTAACGGGGTTTATTTTTTATTTTTTCTGGCAATTTTCGCGTTCTTTGGATTATCCGTCGGCGCCGGCGCTTCCGCCCGCTTTCGCCTGCCGGTTCAGCCGCTTTTGATTCTGGTTTTTATTGAATCGATTTTTATGCTGCGGGATTTTTTTAAAAGCCGGAACCAAACGGCTCAAATAGCCGAATGAGCCGTTTTTCGATATACTTCTGATATGTCTTTTAACATCGTTTTTGCATCCGGCACCTACCCCAATGAAATCGGCGGCATGGCGACATTCGTCCGCAATCTCGCCCATGGCTTTTTTGCGGCCGGCAACAAAGTGTCGGTCTTAGCCTATGCCAATCAAGACGGCGTAAAAAACGAAGGTTTCCCGATTCGGTTAATTTCCCGTCGCGGCGGGGCGCTTGCGCGATACCTCCGGTACTTTTTGGCGCTTTGGCGGCTTTCCGACGGCGCCGATGCGATTTACGCCCAAGATTTGGTCAGTTCGGGATTCCCCGCGGCGGCGGTCAGTTTGCTTACCGGCCGGCCCTTGGTTGTGCGTTTGGGCGGAGATTTTTTGTGGGAAAAAGCGGTCAACCGAGGTTTAACTAAGGTTCCGCTTTCGCGCTATTACGATAGCCCCAAAAATTGGAGAGAGAAAATTTATTTGATGATTTACCGTTTCGTCTTGGGCAGATGCCGGTTGGTGATTTTTAATTCCAAATTCCAATTCGACTTGTACCAGAAGCATTTTTCCCTGGATAAGACGGCGCCAGTGGTTATTGAAAACCCTTTGCCGCAAGTGGCGTCCAGGCCTGCCCAAAACCGCGGCGACTGGCTTTACATCGGCCGGTTCGTCGAGTTAAAAAATATAAAGCGGCTGATTTCCGTTTTCGCGCGAGCCGGCGTAAATAAGAAATTGCGATTGGTCGGCGAAGGGCCGCAGCGGCCGGAATTGGAAAAAATGGTTTTGGATTTAGGGTTGAAAGAAAAAGTCAGCATTGAAAAAGCTGTGAGCCCGGCGGAAGTGTCCGACCTGCTTCGTTCTTGCGGCTTATTGATTCTGCCTTCTCTCACCGAACTCTCGCCGAATATAGTTTTGGAGGCCCTAAGCTATAAGACGCCGGTTTTATTAACGGCTGAAAACGGATTGCCCGA
>JBBUGP010000122.1:0-3133 GCA_038077895.1 Patescibacteria group bacterium | reverse complement strand
CTACAGGTATGTTAACCCTTTCCCTGACTTTTTGCCATTTGAAAAAAACCCGCTTAGTCAGCTCAACAATGATCAAATAAACCGCGATCAAACCTATAATCGGAGCTAAAATCAAAAGCGGTAGCGGTGAAAAACCAAAGGCCGAAGCCAGTGGGCTGAAAGGAATCAGCCAGCCGATAAGCACGGCGGCGAGCGTGGTAGCTAGAAGCGGCGAACTCGGCCGGCTTTGCAAAAAAGGAATTTTCTTGGTGCGGATAATGTAGAGAACTAAAATCTGCGTGGCCAAAGATTCCATAAACCAGCCCGCCTGAAACTGCGACTGATTCACCTTGAAAATTGAGTACAACAGCCAAACCGTCAAAAAATCAAACACCGAACTGATCGGGCCAAAAACCATCATATACTTTTTAATAAAGCCAAAATTCCAGCGCGGCGGTTTTTGAATGTCGTCTTCGTCGACTCTGTCGGTAGCCAAAGTTACCTGCGAAGCGTCATAAAGAAAATTATTGAACAAAATCTGGGACGGCAGCATCGGCAAAAAATTTAAAAACAGCGGCATCAGGCTCATGGAAAACATATTACCGAAATTGGAAGAAAGCCCCATATAAATATATTTGATGGTGTTGGCGAAAGTTTTGCGGCCCTCCAGCACGCCGTCGCGCAAAACCCGCAAGCTTTTGCGAATCAAAATAATATCCGCCGTTTCCTTGGCCACGTCCACAGCGTTGGAAACCGAAATGCCCACGTCGGCGGCGGCCAAAGCCGGCGCGTCGTTGATGCCGTCGCCCAAATAGCCAACGACGTTACCCTGTTTTTTTATCGCCAGAATAAGCTTTTCCTTTTGGCTGGGCGTTACGCGGGCAAAAATCGTGGTCTGGGTAAGTTTTGCCCGCAGTTGCGCTTCGTTTAACGCTTCCAGCTCTTTGCCGGTCACCACCCCGCGGATGGAAAGACCGATGTCGCGGCAAATCTTTTGCGTCAAAATTTCGCTGTCGCCGGTTAAAATCTTCACTTCCACACCCAGTTTTTCCAAATCCAAAATAGCCTTGGTGGCAGTTTCCTTCGGCGGGTCCAAAAAAGCCACAAAACCCACCAGCACCATTTCCTCTTCGAAGGTATTGGAATAATCAGACCGCAGTTTGCCGATTTTCTTGGCGGCGACGCCCAAAACCCGAAAGCCGGATTTGCTTAAACCCCGGTACAAATTCGTCGCGCGCTTTCGGGCGCTTATGTCCAAGACTTTCGTCCGGCCGGAACTTTCCACGCTTCTGCAAACTTTGATAATATCCTCCGGCGCGCCTTTGGAAATTAAGGTCAGCTCGCGGCCCTTGCGCACAACCAAGGAACTGCGCTTTCGTTCGAAATCAAAAGGAATTTCATCGATTTTTTTGTAAGAACGGACGTTTAAAGTATGGTACTCAATAATCGCGGCGTCCAAAGGATTGGCAATGCCGGTATGGTAAAAACTGCTTAAGTAGGAATAAAGCAAAACCTTTTCCGAATCATGCCCAAAAGAATCGATGTGTTTGACCAACACAATGCGGTCTTCGGTTAGGGTGCCGGTTTTATCGGTGCATAAGACGTTCATGCTCCCGAAATTCTGAATGGAGGGCAGATGCTTGACCACTACGTCTTTTTTCGCCATCAAAATCGAACCGCGGCTTAAAGACACAGACATCACCACCGGCAGCAATTCCGGAGTCAGGCCGATGGCGATCGCCACGGCGAAGATAAAGGATTGTAAAACGCCTCGGCCAAGCAAAGCCGTGGTTAAAAAAGAAAAAGCCACCAACACAGAGGTGACTTTCATTATAAAGACGCTAAATTGCCGAATGCCGCGATCGAATTCGGTTTCCGGCTGAACCTCGGCCAGCCGCAGGGCGATTTTACCGAACTCCGTGGTCGAGCCGGTTTTTAAAACTTCGGCCAGACAAAAGCCCGTCACCAGGCTGGTGCCCATAAAAAGCGAGGAGGGATCGTCCGAAGAATCTTTTTTCGCTCCCGCGACCGGCGGGGTTTTTAAAACCGGAAAAGACTCGCCCGTCAAAGTTGCCTGATTGACAAACACCCCGTCGGCGGAAATAACACGGGCGTCGGCGGGCACGACTGATCCGGCGCTGAGCTTGATGACGTCGCCCGGCACGATGTTTATAAGTTCAACTTTTTTTTCCTCGCCGTCGCGCAGGACGGTAACGGTGGTGACGATTTTCGCGTTCAATTTTTCCACCGCCTTTTCAGAACGAAAGGTGTTAATGAAATCCAAAACCGCGGATAAAAATACCATTAAAAGGATAATTACCGCGTTGGTTCTCTGCCCCAAAAATATCGAAACTATGGAGGCGAAAATTAAAATCAACAGCAAAGGACTGTTGAATTTTTTGATAAAGGCGATGATCGGGCGAAGCCTGGGCTTGCGATAAACCTGGTTTGGCCCAAAACGCCGCAGGCGTCTTGCCGCTTCGCGCGAAGTTAGGCCTAAATGGGTTTTTTTGATTTTTGTGTCGGTTTGCATATATAGCTTCCGCTAGATTCTTTCTAAATATACTATAACAAAAAATCCCCCTTCGCGGAAAGCTAAGGGAGTGCACGGTCGGCTAAATGCCAATTTTTGGCTCGTCAAATGATCGGGCGCAGTTTTCCACAATTTGTTTCGCCCTACCTTTTCCAATCGGAAATTATCAATTTACTCCCCTTTCTTTTCACCAAAACTCGCTGTTTTTCCTTCCATTTCAGCTCGGCCACCAGCTCTACCGGCAAGGTAACCGCCAAGCTGGTTTTGCCCTGCCGGAAAATTTTTCTTACGTTTTTTTCTTTCTGTTTTCGGTTCATATTGTATCACCCTCACTAAGACCCTCACCTGCCCTTCGGGCATCCTCTCCCGAAATGGGAAAGGAAGAAGAGAGAAAATTCATATTTAAATATGAATTTAAATATATACCTGTTAATTTAACCTCATTTTATGCCCTCGGAAAACTTCGGGGAAATAACCTAGATTCCCGCCTTCGCGGGAATGACAGAATAAGAGAAAAATTATACCACAGGACAATTCGCGCGAATTGTCCTGTGGCGGGAAGCAATGTCTAAATCAAAAAAACTATCGTCGCCACACCGACCAGAATCATAAAACCGGTTA
>JBBUGP010000121.1:0-7206 GCA_038077895.1 Patescibacteria group bacterium | reverse complement strand
CGAAAAAATTCCAGACAATCGCCAAAAAAATCACCAGCAAACAAATTTTCAAAACCTTTTTCATTTTTATTGAAACTTAATTTTCCTCAATCCCTGCTTATAATTACAAACCCAAAAATAAAACATCCTAAGTAGGACCTACGCGTTTGCGATTGCGGGGTTGCAGAGGGCAGTCCTCTGGCACATACGCGCTTTTAGCCGTAATCCTAATGACCAGTTTCAACGATTCGATGCGGTTTTTGCCAGAGGTCTGCCCTCTGCCGCGTAAGTCCTACTAAGTACCAGTAGATTTTTACTGTATTCTTAGTATATCATTTACGATGGGAAATGGGGAAATTAAAAGGTAAATGGGGATAGATACCCACAAGTAAGCCCGTGGCTATCTGCTTTAATATATTACAAGGAACACCGCTAAGTTTTTCGAACGGAAAACGAAAGCGGGCGAAAGTGGGGAGGAATGATTTTTATAAACTGTGAATTATAAACTATGGAATTCTGCCGGTTTTCCGATCTGCTTCGAGCGGAACATCCGGAACTTCAGGAATTCCTTTGGGGCGGAAGCTTCTGGTCAGACGGCTATTTTGCCGAAACCGTTAGTGCCCGAAGCGAGGAAATGCTTCGCAAGTACATTCAGAACCAATCATGACGTAGGAGTAAAGTCTCCGCCCTAAAGTGCGGAGATTCCATTAATTTCGCATCTCAATTATTCAAGATACATCTTTCAGGTTTTAAACCACCGTTGGGACAAAGACCGGAACATCGCGCCAAAATACGAGATGATGAAGTTTCTCCACCGTGTATGTGTCTACCTGCCCTATCTACGTTAGGCAGGCGGCAGGCAGGCATCTCGTAAAAACCGACAGAATTAAATCCACAAAGGGCATCTTTGTCAGACAAAGATGCCCTTTGTCGGAAGACTAGTTAGAAAAGACCGATTTGGCCTAAAATGGTATTATTTGATAAGATAAGATTAGAAAAACTTTTTTAACTATCATATTTCGCTTTTTTTCTTCCCCCCTCTCCCATATGGGAGAGGGTTGGGGTGAGGCATGAAAATATCGTCTCTTTGCCAAATTTCCTACCTCTCCCAAGACCCTCACCTGTCCCTGCGGGACATCCTCTCCCTCGCCGAAGACGAGGGAGAGGAAAATATGGTAGGGTGTATTTGCCCTCTCCCTGCCTGCCGTAGGCAGGCGATAGCGGAGAGGGAATCTGAATAACGATTTTATTTTTATGTCAAAGGCGTATAAAATCAGTTTTGGAGTTCTTACGGCCGCTATCGCGTTGCTTTTAGTAACGCTTTTTGTTTTTAAGGTTAATGTTCCAAAAGAGTCGGAGCTGACAGGACAAAGCCAACAAGCTGCTGCGGGTTTAGCCGAAAATTGGATAAAAGACGAATCAAAAACTTACTCTTTTGATGGTTTTGATTTGACACTTTCAAATATCTCAACTCTTACTTGCCAAAATTGCTACCAAGCAAGCTTTGCTTTTCAATCGAGCCACGCCGGCTTGGGCGACCGATCCGAACAGATTCTCGCCCAGGTTATTACACCCCACAAAATCGTGGTTACGGTCAAAGACGGGGCGATCAGTTCGGCAATCACAGATGAAATTTACGACGAGCTGACGGGAAACTATTTAGTTCGTGAATGAAGTTAGAACTTTCGTATCTAATTGTCATCCCGACCGAAGCCCAGACGTATCGTCGGGGCGAGCGGAGGGATCTGGGTATAGAAATACTTACATATAACAGATTCCTCGACTGCTCTCGGAATGACAATCTAGTATAGAAGGTTTAGGCACTTAATTTATGAAAAAAATTATTCTCATCTCCATTTTATTTTTTGGCCTGACTTGGTCGGCGCCGGCTTTGGCGGAGAAGATCGATTTTTTTGACGCCGCGATTCAAATCAATTCAGATTCAAGCATTTTGGTCAGCGAGCAAATCCATTACGATTTTGGAAACCTTGTTCGGCATGGCATTTACCGCGACATCCCTTATAAATACCGGGCGCGCGGCGGGAATTTTACGACGAAGATTTCGGTGATTTCGGTTGCCGATGAAAACGGTCTGGCGTATCAATATCGGACTGCGACTGAGGGAGAGAATCTGCAGATAAAAATCGGCGACCCCGACATATATGTCAGCGGCAAAAAAGTTTATGTCATAAATTATCGGGTGAAGCGCGCGATAAATTTTTTTAAAGACACTGACGAGTTATATTGGAACGTTACCGGCACCAACTGGCCGGTGCCGATAGATTCCGCCCGCGCGACTATTCTATTGCCGAGCGAAATCTTCGCTTCCGATGTGAAGCTGGCGTGTTTTTCGGGTCCTTTTGGAAGCACTAGTGCCTGCTCGGGACTGCCGATTACAGAAGAAGAGATGCTAAATCGGTTGGAGTTTAGTCAGGAGATGCTAGCTTCCGGCTCGGGCTTAACCGTGGTGGTTGGCTTTCCAAAGGGGTTGGTGAATAAGCCACCGCTTTGGAAAAGCGTTTTGGAAACAGTTAAGGATAACAGCGTGCTATTTTTGCCATTTCTGACGCTCGCGCTGTTTTACTACCTCTGGCACACCCGCGGGCGCGACCCCAAAGGCCAGGGAATAATTGTGGCGCAATTTGAGCCGCCGGCGGGCTTAACGCCGGCGGAGATGGGGGTGGTTTATGACGAGCGGGCCGATCAAAAGGACATCTCCGCCCAAATAATCCATTTGGCGGTGAACGGCTATATAAAAATTACCAAGTCCGAGGAGAAAAAATGGTTTTTTCATAAAAACGATTATCTTTTGGAAAAATTAAAGCCTAGCGATTCGCTAGCCGGACACGAGAAACTCCTGCTCGACGCGTTGTTTAAAGGCCGCGACACGGCCGCTTTACTAACCTCGGCCATGGCGGCGGATCAAAAGAAAGTTCTGGCCACGGTTCACGTTTCCGCGCTGAAAAATAAATTTTATAAGGATTTAAAAACCATCACCGACGACATTTATAACGCCGTCGTGGTGAAGGGTTATTTCCTCAAGAACCCCAACAAGGTTCGCGGGGTTTATGTCGGCATTGGGACGGCTTTGAGTTTTTTGGGATTTTGGGTTTTAGGACCATTTGGTATCTGGTCAGGCTTATCTGTAATCGCGTCCGGGATAATTATCGGCGCTTTTGGATTTTTTATGCCGAAGAAAACCGAAAAAGGCGTTTTAGCCCGCGAACACATCGTGGGTTTAAAAGAATATTTAAACGTGGCGGAAAAAGATCGCCTGGCTTTTCATAACGCGCCGCAAAAAACCCCGGAAAGGTTTGAAAAACTTTTGCCCTACGCCATGGTGTTGGGAGTTGATCAGGCCTGGGCGGCGCAATTCGCGCAAATCTATAATACCGAACCTTCTTGGTATCACGATGCCGGCGGCGGGGCGTTTAATTCCATAGTTTTCGTTTCCAGCCTGAATCATTTTTCAACCTATACCAATTCCACGCTCGCTTCCTCTCCGCGTTCGGCCGCGGGTGGCGGCAGCGGTTTTGGAGGGGGAGGATTTTCCGGCGGCGGCTTCGGCGGGGGAGGCGGAGGGAGCTGGTGAGGGACAATATATAACTTTTAACTTGTAACTTATAACAAATGCGGTCACTAGATTTTTGTGATATACTTTATACGGTTTAATCTTTAAGGAATAAAAATAAACACAAACATTTATGGACACTCTCATTCACGCGGATATTTTTTTCTTCATCACCTCCATCGCCGTGATTGTGTTGACTGCCGCGTTGGTTGTGGTATTGATATATCTGGCTCAATTTTTGAGAAACGCTCGGGACATTTCCCGCACGGTCAAAAAAGAAAGCGAGGATATCGCCGCCGACATTTCCACTTTACGGGTCAGGGCAAAACAGGAAGGTCTGAAGTGGCGTTTCTTCACGGATTTCTTTTCCAAATTTTTTCGCAGATACGGGAAACGCAGATCAAGAAAGTAGCGAGATAACGATAAGCTATATTTTTGTAACACTTCCCCTCCTTTACCCCTCACCTGTCCGAAGGCCTCCCTCTCCCAAAACCCTCATCCGCCCTCCCGCCTCGGCCCGCTTCGCTCTCGCGAAAGCGAGGCGAGCTCGACGCCGAGTCGAGACGGGTCGGGCACCTTCTCCCACAAGGTGGGAGAAGGGAATAATGAAGATGACATTTTGGGAGAGGAAAAAAGGTAAGGAATGTTTTAGGAGGGTTTTAATTCGATGCTCCCCAGAAGAATGCAAAAAATCAAAGCAGTGGCGAAAAACCGGCAAAGCGGCTTGGCGGTGGTTTTGGAAGATATCCACGATCCCCATAACGCCGAGGCGGTATTTCGAAGCTGTGAAGCCTTTGGCGTGCAAGAAGTGTATTTAATTTTTGATCGGGAAAGCCCGTTTAATCCCAAACGAATCGGGAAAAAGACTTCCGGCTCCGCCAATAAATGGCTGAATTTCCATATATATAAATCTGCCAAGGAATGCTTTGCCGATTTAAAAGCCAAAAGATATTTTTTGGCCGCGACGGTTTTGGATAAAGGGGCATCTTCAATTTACAAAGCCCGATTGAGCCAAAAAAAACTGGCTTTAATTTTTGGCAACGAGCACCGCGGTCTTTCTGCCGGCTCGCAAAAGCTGTCTGATCATAAATTATTTATCCCCATGCGGGGAATGGTGCAAAGTTTGAATTTATCCGTAACAGCAGGTATATTCTTGTACGAAATTTCCCGTCAGCGAGAAAATCACCCCGATGATTATCGCCTGACATCCATTCAATTTAAGAAATTGGTTTCGGATTTTAAGCAGCGATAAAAAAATTGACAATTTTTTGACATTTTTTCCATAGCGCGTTATAGTTTATTTACAACTCAATAGCTTATCCAGAGTGCAGCTTTTCCGCCGACAGCGATAGAAGGTGGAAGGGGGAACTAACCTCCAGACCTGCACGGCAACCCTCCGCCCGCATAAGGCGAAGAAGGTGCCAATTGAGACCCTAACCGGGCGTCCTGACACGATGTTGGGAATATCCTCGGACCGCAAGGGAAAGATAAGTCACGTTTGTTAGACTGACTCTTTCTTTTGTGAAGGAGTTTTTTTGATCCAAGGAGGAAGAATGGCATACGCAACCGAACACGAAGAGTGGCAAAAAAAAGCCTACTGTGCTTTTTGTCTGACGCCAATCGACCGCCAGAAGGCGGAAAGCGAACAAAAATGCCCGGAGTGCGGAAGTAGTCTGGTTAACCCCAGTGATATTCCTCACATTTTACCCGCTAAGCCAAAGACCAGAGTCTGGCCGGCGTGACTAACCTACAGGAAAGACCGTGGGCGGGGTCGTGGGCGCCTTATACCCCTGGAACCACCGAGTCGCTGCTTTAGTGTTACTTACGGCCTTCAGCCGTTTTTTTATTCAGCCGTCTGGTTTATAATATAGTTATGGAATTTCAAATCCTAAAAAAATCCAAAAACAGCCGGGCGCGGCTGGGTTGGCTTAAAACCTCGCATGGCGAGGTGGAAACCCCGGCCTTGGTGCCCGTCGCCACCCAAGCGGCGCTAAAATCCCTGACCAGCCGGCAAGCTGGAGAAACCGGCAGTCAGATTTTTATATGCAATACTTTTCATCTGCACTTAAAGCCCGGCGAAAAAATCGTCAAAGCCGCCGGCGGGCTACACCGTTTTATGAATTGGCCAAAACCCTTAATGACCGATTCCGGCGGTTTCCAGGTTTTTTCTTTGGGTTTTGGCCGGGACCAGGATGTCGGCAAGATTTTAAAATATTTTCCCGGCGCCGAGCCCCAGCCGATGATTGAAAAATCAGTCCAGCCCAAAACCGTAAAAATCACCGACGCGGGAGTTTTTTTCCGTTCGCCGTTGGATGGCAGCCGGCTTTTTTTAGGGCCTAAAGAATCCATGAAAATTCAAAGCCAGCTTGGCGCCGACGTCGTTTTTGCTTTCGACGAATGCACTTCGCCGTTATCTTCAATTGCCTATGTCAAAGAATCGCTTTCGCGCACTCACGCTTGGGCGAAGGTTTGCCTGGCGTTAAAGTCTTCTAAACAGGCGCTGTTCGGCATTGTGCAGGGCTCGCATTACAAAGAATTGCGTAAAGAGGGCGCGTGCTTCGTCGGCTCTCTGCCGTTTGACGGTTATGGCATTGGCGGCGACCTGGGCCGGTCCAAACGGGATATGATAAACATCTTAAACTGGACAATCCCAGAATTAGTCGAGGAAAAACCCCGCCATCTTTTGGGCATCGGATATCTTTCCGACATTCCGTTGATCGTCCGGCAGGGCATTGATTTGTTCGATTGCACCGTGCCGACGCATTACGCCCGGCGGGGAGTCGCTTTTACGTCGAAGGGCCGTTTGGATTTAAATTTTGCCCGCAATTTATCAGATAAGAAGCCGCTTGATTTGAAGTGCGCCTGCGAAACCTGCCAGAATTATACACGGATGTATTTATGCCACCTGCTGCGCGCTCGAGAAATGACCGCTTTCAGCCTGCTAACCATTCATAATCTATATTTTTTCAATCAGTTCGTGAAATCAATAAGACAAAAAATTAAAAAAGGAGAAATTTAACCTGCCAGGTAGTAAAACTTTGTTCGTTCCGTCACTACGCGGAAACACACCGTTTTTTACATGGTTAAGAAAGGGATTAAAAACTTTGATAGAATTATTTTTTGAAGAATTGTATCAAAGTTCTACTATCTAGTATGGATAAAGATTGGGAGAAAATTTATGACGAGCTGGACATGGTGCAAAGGGATATTGTGCCGGTGGTGCGGGAGTTTCCGGATTATTTATTGCAGCAGGGCAAGCAGGCCTACGTGGTTTTAGATCACGGTTGCGGTATGGGCAAAAACGCCTTTTTTCTAACCGAGGCAATGTCGCGGCACGGCGTGGACGTGACCGTGGACGCGCTCGACGCGTCGCAGGGCGCGCTCTCGATTTTTCAAAAAGTCATCGAGAAATCTGGATTGTTAAAAGAGCGTCCTCGAGCCTGGATTAATCCGCGGCTTCATAAGATCGGCCATCTTTTTCCTTTTGACGACAGAAGATTCGATGGCGTGCTTTCGGTGATGGCGCTACAGCACGGTTTGACTTCGCAAATTCAGGAATGGAGCAATGATATCGGCCGGGTATTAAGCGACGGCGGTTTATTGTGTTTGGCCGTGCCTTCGACCGAAGATCCGCGTTACGCGACAGGCGAGGAATT
>JBBUGP010000120.1:0-7944 GCA_038077895.1 Patescibacteria group bacterium | reverse complement strand
CGAGTCAAAAGTCAGCCGCGAGAAAATTACTGAAGTGGTTAAAAGCCTTGGCTACGAGGTGGAATCTCTGGCCGAAAGCGCGGATTAATTCTTGCTGATTTATAAAGATCTTGCTAAAGGAATTTTGCCGGTATTTACTATCTGTGTATCATGACAAGGATTCCCCTTGTACCAAGACAAGGGGAATCCTTGTCAGACCAGCGCATCTGGGTCAAGAATTGACAGAAATTTTTTAAATTGTCCGGTGCCGGTTTACTTTCGAGAATGAAATTTCCGATGCACGTCTCGCAGGCGGCGGTTGGTAATGTGGGTGTAAATTTGCGTGGTGGTGATGGAAGAATGGCCCAGCATTTCCTGCACCGCGCGCAAGTCGGCGCCGGCTGAAAGCAGGTCTGTGGCAAAGCTGTGACGGAGAGTGTGGGGGGTAATGTCTTTGGTAATGCCTGCGATGCGGGCGTATTTTTTGATGATCCGCTGGATAGAGCGGGCGGTGAGGCCGACGGATTTTTCTTCCGGCTCAATTTCTTCGATTTGTTTTGCGACGCTTTTTTTCTGCCGGTGGGCGATGAATAAGGCGGGGGAGGTATCGCGGCGTTTTTGCAGGTAATCTTTTAAGGCGAATCGGGCGGAATCGGAAATAAAAACCACACGGACTTTATCGCCTTTGCCGCGTACCGAAAATTCATCTTTGCTTAAGTTGATTTTTGATTTTGTCAGACCGGCCAGCTCCGATACGCGCATACCGGTGGAAAAGAGCATTTCCAAAATCGCGCGGTCGCGCAGGCATGCCAGTTCGTTTTTTTCAGCGCCAGTTGCGTCTATCAGCTTTTTTACTTCCTCGTTTTCCAAAAACTGCACCTGTCGCGATTGCGTTTTGGGCAATTCCAGCTTTTCCGCGGCTAAGGTTTTGAAATCGCGTTTGACGAGGTATTTGAGAAAAGACCGCAGAGCGATGACGTGATAGTTTTGGGTGACCAGCTTGAGATTTTTTCCAAGCTTGTCTTTTTGCCGGTTTAAAAGCAGGCGATAGGAGCGCGCCAAATCCAGGTCGATTTTTTCCGGCGCGGTCACGCCGTGGCCGCTGGCAAATTCCAAAAACCGCTGCAAGTAATGATCATAGTTTTCTATTGTCAGCCGCGACCGGTTTTTTTCGATTTCCAGGTATTCCAGAAATTGGTTCTTCAGTTTTTCAAGAGAGGTCATAGTATTGAGTGGCTTCTCCTCCTTTTTAAGGAGGAGTGTCATCGAAAGATGACGAGGTGGTTTTTTCCTCCTTTTTAAGGAGGAGTACTCGCCGAAGGCGAGGGAGGTGGTTAAGGTTTAGATGTTTTTTTAATTTCCGCAAGCACTCCATCCAGGTTTTTAAGCACGTCCTGATTTGAAAATCGAATAACTTTTATTCCTAAACCATTCAAATATTTTGTTCGTTCATCGTCATGCATTTGAGATTTTTCATTATCGTGAGTAGATCCATCGAGTTCAATCGCAAGTTTTATTCTGGGGCAATAAAAATCCAAAATGTAAGGGCCGACGCTATGTTGTCTGCGGAATTTTTCGCCGGTTTGGCTGTTTTTCAAATGATTCCAAAGAACCGCCTCAATTGGGCTGCCGTGATTTCTTAACTCTTTTCTTATAGGCTTCAAAGAAAGGAGATTGTTGATTTTCATAATGACCACCTCGCCTTCCGACTCCGTCGGAATCCACTCCTCCTCGACGAGGAGGAGAAACTACCTCGGTCTTCGACCACTCCTCCTTGGCAGGAGGAGATAAATATTGTACGACTTAAGTATAGCACGCAAAAATTTCCGGCGCAAACAACCCCTTGCCAAAACGGTTAGGATGTAATATAATCATGTTGTTATTGTTAATCGGCCAAAACGCATCTGTTTGGCTCGAAGAAAGGATGTAAGATGCTCACACCCAAAGAGAAAGACGCCATTATTATAAAATTCCAGGTTCACAAGGACGATACCGGCAGTCCGGAGGTGCAAGTCGCGATTTTAACCCGCGAAATCGCCGAGGTGCAAAAGCATTTGGAAATTCACAAGAAAGACAACCATTCCCGCCGCGGGTTGCTTAAGATGGTGGGTAACCGCCGCCGGCTGTTGCGGTACCTTAAAAGCGAGGACGAAAAGCGGTTCGAAAAGCTGGTGGAAAAACTGAAGCTGAAAGTTTAGAATGCGATCCGGATACTCCGAATATCATTTAACTCACCCCAGCCCTCTCTTTAGAAAAAGAGAGGGAGGCGATTCCTCCTCTTTTTCTAAAGAGGAGGTTAGGAGGAGTTAAATTTTGGAGCATTCGCCTGCCCGCCACCCGCCCGCTTCGCCTTGCGAAGCAAGGCGGGCGGGATGCCGTCATGCTTGTTTGGCAGAATTTAGGAGATTTGGAAAAACTCCGTCGTTCCTCCAGTTCAGCATAAGGCGTAGGCAGGCGGGGATAAGATTCGTAGATTAAGATCGGATTATAATTAACTTTCCCAAGCTGGTTTGCGGAATTCGCTCTGACTAACTTCCATTAGTCATAGTCATCCTGCAAACGAGCGACGGAAACAAAAGGAAGTTTATGCAAAAAAAACTAAATATGGATTTAGCCGGGAAACCGTTTTCCTTAGAAACGGGGCTTTTTGCCATGCAAGCCAACGGCGCGGTGACCGGCCGTCTGGAAGATACCGTGGTTTTGGCCACGGCGGTGATGGGTAAAAAACCGCGCGAAGGTTTGGATTATTTTCCCCTGCTTGTGGATTATGAAGAAAAGCTTTATGCCGCCGGTAAAATCAAAGGCTCGCGTTTTATCAAACGCGAAGGCCGCCCAACCGACGAGGCGATTCTTTCCGGTCGTTTAGTAGACCGCGGTCTGCGGCCGCTGTTTTTAGACGGGATGAGAAACGACGTGCAGGTAACGCTTTCGGTTTTGTCCGTGGACGAAGTCAACGATCCGGACATCGTGGCGATTAACGCGGCGTCCACGGCGTTGACGATTTCAAATATTCCCTGGGCCGGTCCTTTAGCCGCGGTGCGTGTTGGTCGCGTTAATGGCCAATTCATTATCAATCCTTCTTACGAAGATCGGAAAAATGGCGATTTGGACATTGTGGTTTCCGGCACCGCCAGCCACGTGATGATGGTGGAGGCCGGCTGTAAGATTGTGACGGAAAAGGATCTTATCGAAGCGGTAAAGCTTGCCGAAGCGGAAATAAAAAAGCTCGTGAAGTTTCAGCTGGAGTTTGCGGAAAGCATTTCTGTTCCAAAGGCGGAAGTAACCATTTTCAAGCCCGAGGAAAAGATTGTGCTTACGGTAAACAAATACGCGCAGGATAAATTAAAAAAGGTAATTTACAATCCGATAAAAGCGGAACGCGAAATTGCCGTAGAGAAGTTAAAAGAAGAAATGCTGGCGGAATTTGAAAAACAGGGCGTGCGGACGGAAGGCGCGGAGAGTTTTGACGAAGCGAAAAAGCAGGCTAGCGAAGCTTATTATCAGCTGCAAAAAAAGATCGTCCGCGCCGGCATATTAACCGGCGAGCGCCGACTCGACAATCGCCCGCTTAATCAAACTCGCCAGGTTTCGGCATTGGTCGGGCTTTTGCCGCGCGTGCACGGCAGCGCGCTTTTTAACCGCGGCGAAACGCAGGTTTTAACCAGCGTGACTTTGGGATCGGTCGGCGACGCGCAGATTTTGGACGGAATGGAAGATTTTGAGGAAACAAAAAAGCGCTATATGCACCATTATAATTTCCCCGGTTTTTCCGTGGGCGAAGTGGCGCCGAATCGCGGCGCCGGCCGCAGGGAAATCGGCCACGGCGCTTTGGCCGAACGCGCGCTGGAGCCGGTGCTGCCTCCAAAGGAGAAATTTCCCTACACCATGCGTCTGGTTTCCGAAGCGCTGTCATCTAACGGATCAACGTCCATGGCCTCGACTTGCGGCTCTTCTTTGGCCTTAATGGACGCCGGCGTGCCGATTGCCGAAGCTGTCGGCGGCGTGGCCATGGGTTTGGTTTTAGATATCGAATCCGGCAAGTTCAAGGTCTTAACCGACATTCAGGGCGCCGAAGATTTCTTTGGCGATATGGACTTTAAAGTTACCGGGCCGCGGCGTGGCGTAACCGCTTTGCAATTGGATATCAAGACCAAAGGCTTAACCGTGGATATTTTGGAGCAAGCCCTGGAAGAAGCCCACGAAGCGAGAATGAAAATTTTGGACATTATGGATTCGGTTATAAGCAAGCCCCGGGCGGAACTTTCCAAATACGCGCCGCGCATCGAGTTCTTTATGATTGACCCGAAGAAGATTCGCGATGTCATCGGTACTGGCGGCAAGATTATCAACGAGATTATCGAAAAGACCGGAGTTAAAATCGACATCGAAGACGACGGTTCGGTCGCCGTCACCAGCAAGGATCCAGAAGGTATGAAAAAGGCCGTGGAATGGATTAAAAATTTGGTCCGGGAAGTCGAGCCGGGAGAAGTCTTTGAAGGCAAGGTAACGCGGATTATGGATTTTGGCGCGTTTGTGGAAGTGTTGCCGGGAAAAGAAGGTTTGGTGCACATTTCGGAACTGGCGCCCTATCGAGTTGGACGAGTTGAAGATATTGTAAATCTTGGCGACACGGTAAAAGTGATTTGCACGGAAATTGATCCGCAAGGTCGGATTAATTTATCCATGAAAGCGATGATGCAGGATAAAGGGCCGCGCAAACCGAATTTGGACGAACATCTGTACGATCCAAAATTCGAGCGGGGAAATCAGAGTCAAGACAGCGGGAGCGGTCGCAGTTCAGGTTTTGGACGCGGCCGTCCGCAGGGAAGATTTGACCGCCGTCGGCCAAGAAATTGATAGAACATAATAAGCTGAAAGGCTGCCGAAAACGGCAGTCTTTTTTGAAAAACCGTTTTTGACATAGATACAACGATCGTGTAATCTATGTACAAAGATAAAATATCGAAAATATGAAAAAGAGTAAACGTAAGGAAATCGCAAAAAGCATTTTGAAAGGTGTTGGATTGGCGACTATGGTTGGTAGTGTTATAGTTTTTCCAGGATTAGCGCCAATGTATAAATGGATTGAAGATATTAGTCGGGAAAGATCGCCGAAGGCGCGTTACTCTTTGAATCGCATGAAAAAGCGGGGCTTAATTAGAATAGTTTTACAGGATAGTCGAGTTAAGATGTTTTTAACTTTAAAAGGAAAAAAATCGTTTAAAAACTATCAATTCGAAGATTTGGCTATTAGCAAACCTTCATCCTGGGATGGTTTATGGCGGTTAGTAATGTTTGATGTGCCGGAATCTTCAAGAGAAGCGCGTGATTTGATCAGACGAAAATTATCGCAATTAGGATTCGTCAGTATTCAAAAAAGCGTGTATATTCATCCATATCCTTGCGAATCTGCGATTGAAGTTTTAAAACAGCGTTATAAGTTAGGCACTGGCGAAATATATGTTTTTGACTCCAAGGTGCGAGAAGGCGAGGCGGTTTTAAAGCGCCATTTTCGGCTTTAAAATATTTTTGTTCGGTAATACCACGATCGTGTAATCTATGTTGAAAAGTTTTTTTGAGATTGTTAAAGAAGACATAAAGAGCCGGGCGCGGCTGGGGCTTTTGAATATTGGAAATTACGAGGTGGAAACGCCGGCTTTTGTTCCGCTTGGCAGCCAGACCGATTTAAAAGACGCCGTGGGTTCGGAGCTGAAATTTTGGGGCGCGAAAATGATCGCGGTGGATTCTTTCCAGCTTTTTGTGCGTCCCGGGGACCAGATGATTTCGAAAGCCGGCGGTTTGGGGCCGTATTTGGGTTTTCGAGGCCCGGTGCTTTCTGACGCGGGACGTTTTCGGCCGGGAGCCGGAATGCTGGCATTTAAGTTTTTTGAAACGGGGATTTTTTTCCAAGCTTCCGGGGCGGACGCTTTGCGGCTTTTTACGCCCGAGCAATCCATTCAAACTCAAATAAACTTGGGCGCGGACATTATTACCACGCTTGCCTGTCCGGAGCAATCCGGCGGAAAAATCGAGGCGCGGAAAGCGGCGGATTTTACCTTTTCATGGGCGGAGCGGGCAAAGAGGATGTTTGAAAAAATTAAACCCACGGCGTGCACCGCTCCAAAAATTTTCGGCGCGGTCGCGGCCTCTGATATTTTGGAAAACATCATAACTGATGCCGCGAAGCTTCGCGAATTGGATTTCGACGGTTATTCGTTCACCTTCAGCCCAGACCCAATCAAGACTTTGGCCGATTTGGAAGAAGAAAAGCCTCGGCATCTATGCGATGCGGCGATGCCGGAATTAATCGTGCGCTCCATCGCGGCAGGCATTGATACTTTTGATTCTAACTTGCCGGTAGAGCTCGCGCAGACCGGCCGTTTGTTTGTGAATATGAAGCCGGATGGGTACGGAATTTTGGACGTCAGGAATAAAAAATACGCTCAAGACCCGGTGCCGCCGGACAATACGTGTAATTGCTATCTTTGTCTGCACCATAATTTATCCGAGCTTCACAGGCTTATTTTGCAAAGCGACATCGCGGCAAAACGCTTGTCGGTGATCCACAATTTTCGATTCTATTTTAATTTTTTGGAAAAAGTCCGCCGCGCCATAAAATACGAAAGTTTTGACGACCTTTTAGCCAGTTATCGACAAACCGAGACTTGACCCGGTAGAGGACTTCGACGCTTCGCGTTTTTAGGCGCTAATTTAGAAATTATTACCACCTGTGGCGGTTATGCCCGAAAGCCGTTTTATAACTACTTTGACGCGAAGCAGAAGCCTAAAGTCGAAGTGCTTCTACCGGGCTTACCCGGTAGAGCAACTTTGAGTGCGAAGCTTTTTGTGTCCGGAATTGGCATAAAATGGATATAGTATAAAAAACAGCTAGATTTAAGCTGGGCAAGATTTTGAGCTTCGCTAAAGACACAAAACTCAAAGTTGTCATACCGGGCTTGATTTTTTTCTTCACTCTCTGCTATAATCACGGCAGAAGAGGCAGGGGGAAGAATGGATATTCCGAAAGTTGAATTTATTGCTGGAATCGGTTTTTTTCAGCGAACAGTGTCGGCACCGCTTGTCTTCGTCGTCGTTATTTTGGCGGCCATCGGCTGCTGTGAATTGCCTCGTTTGTTTGCTCGCCTGGTGAATTGACTATCGCCGGGTTTTTTTGTTATTTTCATATTATTCTGGTATAATAAATTGAAAATTGATTAATTTTATTATGAAAGAAAAGAGTGATTTGATGGAAAAAATCGTGTCTTTGTGCAAAAGACGCGGCTTTATTTTTCCAGGAAGTGAAATTTACGGCGGATTGGCCGGTACATGGGATTATGGTCCGGCAGGGTCATTGCTCAAAAAGAATTTGAAGGATTGGTGGTGGCGCGAAATGGTCCAGCTGCGTAATGATATCGTGGGTATAGACGCGGCGATTATGATGAATCCGAAGGCTTGGGAAGCCAGCGGCCACACCAGCGCTTTTACCGATCCTTTGGTGGAATGTAAAATTTGTCATCAGCGTTTTCGGGCGGATAAGCCGCAGGATATCACTCTGCATGAAGCCGAGCATAAAGGCAAAAAAGTTGAATGGACGGAACCTAAGACATTTAATCTTTTGGTAAAAGCCTATTTGGGAGTTGTCGAAGGAAAACAATCAGAAATTTTTTTGCGCGGGGAGATTACTAACGGCGCGCAGGTGAATTTCAAAAACGTGGTAGACTCGACCCGCATTAAAATTCCTTTCGGGATTGCTCAAATCGGCAAGGCCTTTCGCAATGAAATTACCCCGGGTAATTTTATTTTTCGGTCAAGGGAATTCGAGCAAATGGAAGTCCAATACTACATCCGCCCGGATGATAAGGAAGGTATGAAATGGTTTGAGTATTGGAAACAAAACCGAATGGACTGGTATGTTTCCTTGGGCATGCGTAAGGAAAAATTACGCTTTCACGATCACGCCGAAAA
>JBBUGP010000119.1:0-1536 GCA_038077895.1 Patescibacteria group bacterium | reverse complement strand
TATGCATTACAAGTCCTATACCGGCATAATTTTGAAACACCAGCCGCATCGGGAGGCCGACGAAGTGATTACTTTCTGGTCGTTTGAAGAGGGTAAAGCGCGTTTTCTCGTGCGCGGCGTGCGGAAATCCGCCAGTAAGTTAAGAGGCGCGGTTTCTCCATTAAGCTGGCTGCACCTTTACGTCATTCCTTCGGAATATCTGCCCGTCGTTTACAATGTCAAGGTGATTAAAACTTACCGTTTCCCTCGAAGCGATCTTCGCCATCTGGCTATGGTGTTCAATTTTTTTGAAATGGTCTTGCGTTCCACCGCCGACCGGCAACCGAACCATAAAATTTCTCTGCTTTTGCGGAAAGTCTTGGATTATCTGGAGCAGGCGAGGGAAGACATGGATTTGCTGATTTATTTTCAGCTTCGGCTTTTTGAGTCGTTAGGCTACAGCCTGCAAATGCAAAGCTGTGTGAGTTGCCAAAACCCTTTTGATCGCCGGAAATCCAATTTTTTAAGTTTACACGCGGGCGGATTGATTTGCTTTGATTGTTCCCGGATGATAGCGGATGTTCAAAATGTTGAAAATGAAGTGATAGAGTGTCTTTTGAAGTATGCTCGCAACCAGCCTTTTTCCGGCGCGGCCGTGGGGGACCCGTCTCGACCCGCCTCGACTCCGAAGCGAGACGAGCTCAGGCGTCAAGCCGAGGCGGATCCAGCCAAAAAGAAAACAAATCAAATTCTTTCCGATTTCTTCTTTTTATTGACCGAACGCCGGTTAAATTCTCAAAAATTTTTACAAGAAAATTTTTTAGCCGAAGCTTAAAAAAATAAATAATTAGGACTTACGCTTTTGAATTATACTATCTAAATTGTCATTCCGAGCGAAGTCGAGGAATCTGTTATTTGTAAGCATTTCTGCATACAGATCCCTCCGTTTTAGTCGGGATGACATCAAACGCGTAAGTCCTAATAAACATAAACAAAAAAATATGGACGAACAAAATTTCAGCCAAAACCCGGAAGGGCAAATTATTCAGGACAGCGCCGGCGTTTCCCGTCCAAGTTTTTGGCACAGATTTAAATTTTCCCGCTCCTGGATTATTACCCTTGTTGTTTTACTCGCGATCCTGGTCGGTGTTTGGTTTTGGTTAGCTTTTATAAAGAACCACCAGCCGGGACAGCCCGAGGTTACCGTGACTTTTGACATCAACAGTTCCGTGCGATCCGGCAGTATTTCGGAATTTGTAGTGCTTTTCGAAAACCACGATTCTAAAGACTTAACGAAGCTCGCGCTGGAAATGGTTTATCCCGATGGCTTCCAGTTTATTGAAAGCAACCCACCGAGCCGCAACGGCTTAGGCCGCGATTTTGATTTAGGCGATTTATCCGCCGCCGGGTCGGGGAACGTAAAAATCACAGGAATTTTCACCGGCAGCCCCCAGGAAGTTAAAATTTTAAAGGCTAAAGTTTTTTATCAATTAAAAAATTATAACGCGGTCTTCAGCGCCGTAGGAACAGGACAGATGAGTCTGCAGCCGCCCGATA
>JBBUGP010000118.1:0-1974 GCA_038077895.1 Patescibacteria group bacterium | reverse complement strand
ATTGAATTATTGGTCGTTATCGCCATCATTGGATTACTGGCTTCCATAATCACCACCGCTGTCAACGGGGCCCGGGTGAAGGCCCGCGACGCGCGGCGTTTAAGCGACATTAAACAAGTGAAATCCGGCCTTGATCTCTATTATTCCCACGGCAACGGCTATCCTTCCAAGGTCGCGTACGATAACGCGTATACCACAAACACAATTTTGAGCTGCAACGCCGTTCCCATTCTTCGCGTGCCCCAAGACCAATTGTTTCCGACTTTCACGTACATTTATGAAGTTAACGGGCCTCAGGTGACAGGATGCGGTGCCAATGACTTAAGCCTGCGTTACACTTTAAGGTTCACCCTGGAAAGCACGGGAGTAGTATACACTTTGAACGAAAACGGCCAGTTTAACCCAGCCTTGCCGAATATGTAATCAAAAAGTATGGAAAGATTTTTTTATTAAAAGAGCGCTGGTTTTTTACTGCGCTTTTTTGCTAAGAAGAGGATTGGAAATTTCTAATATCCAATTTCCAATATCCAATAAAATGCCCAATGCCCAGTTTCCTAAATTTTTGACATTTGGTCATTAAATATTTTTTTGGGAATTGGAAATTAGAAATTAGGAATTCAAAACAGACATCTCATTTTCGCTATGCAATTTCTCTATTACTTCTTTCTTTTTATCTTCGGCCTTATCATCGGCAGTTTCCTCAACGCCCTGGTTTGGCGGATGTATCACGGCCGTTCGATGCTTGGTTACTCCGAATGTCCGCTTTGCCATCACCGCCTGCCGCCGGCCGATCTGGTGCCAATTTTTAGTTTCATTTTTTTGAAAGCGCGCTGCCGCTATTGTCGCCGGCCAATTTCTTGGCAGTACCCGCTTGTGGAATTCACCGCGGCGCTTGCTTTCACGGTTATCGGTTATCGCAACATAGCCGGCGCGGCGACGGGCGCGGATTTATGGATTTTAGAATTATTATTTTTATGCGCTCTGGCTTCAGTTTGCTTGGGCATCTTTGTCTTTGATTGGAAGTATTATTTGATTCCGGACAGCCTGGTATTGTCGGGCGTAATTTTAGCCGCTATCTACCGTTTGATTTTCAATCGGGAATATTTCCTCGACGGTTTATGGGGAGCCGGCTTGCTCGCGGGCTTTTTTGGATTTTTATATTTGGTTTCGGCCGGGCGATGGATCGGCTTGGGAGACGCGAAATTGGGCGTATTTTTGGGATTGCTCCTGGGATTCAAACTTTCTTTGGTTATGTTGATGATCGCCTATATCAGCGGCGCGCTGGTCGGAGTAACGCTGATTTTAGCCAAAAGAAAAACTCTAAAAGGTATTTTACCGTTCGGAACTTTTTTAACCTTTTCGGCTTTCATCGTCTTCTTGTGGGGAGAACAGCTTTTAGATTGGTATTTGAGAAGTGTGTTAAACTTATAAAATAGCTTCACCTCAAATCTACGAATGAAAACAAATCTACAAATGGCTACGAATAATCTTTTTTAAGATTTGTAGACATTCGTAGATTTGCACAGATTTGTAGATTTGAAGTGTAATGGATATTTTCTTGAGATTAAAAATCTTCAACCAATGAACGTGTATTTTCGCGAAAAAACTGTCGCGAATCAAAAAGGCCTGACTTTAATCGAGCTGATGATCGTGGTCACGATAGCTCTTTCAATCAGCGGCGCGGTTTTAGCCCAGTTTAAAGTCGGGGAACAATCCCGAAACGTCCGCATTGCCGCCGACGACATCCAAAGCGCTCTGCGTTTGATGCAAAACAATGCCTTATCGGGGATTCCTTATCAAACAGGGTCTCCTTCCACGCCGGCTAAAGATTTCGGTTGGAGAGTCGATATGCTTTTACCCACCCGGCACACGACTTTCGTCGATAGCCCGACAAATATATTGCGGGTTTTGGAAAATTTGACTTTACCGCCGAAAGTTTCCATTAGGAATTTAATCGCTGATTCGGTTGCCGCC
>JBBUGP010000117.1:0-4109 GCA_038077895.1 Patescibacteria group bacterium | reverse complement strand
ATAAAAGTATGAAAACCGTCTTCCCAAGCCGCGACTTTTTCCACCGGCACGGAAGCCAAATACCCGTTAGTCACCGCGTAAAGCACCGCGATCTGTTTTTCCACAGGCATCGGGACGTACTGTTTCTGTTTTAGCACTTCGGTAATCCTTTTGCCCAGATCTAAGCGGTTTTTGGTGGTTTCGTCCAAATCCGAAGCGAATTGAGCAAACGCCGCCAGTTCTCGATACTGCGCCAAATCCAACCGGAGCTTGCCGGCCACTTTTTTCATAGCCGGAGCCTGGGCTTTACTTCCGACACGGGATACGGACAACCCCACGTTTAAGGCCGGTCGAATGCCCTGATAAAAAAGTTCAGTTTCCAAAAATATCTGGCCGTCGGTGATGGAAATCACGTTAGTCGGAATGTAGGCGGAAATGTCACCGGCTTGCGTTTCGATAATTGGCAAAGCCGTCAAGCTTCCGCCGCCGTAGTTTTCGTTCAGCTTGGCCGCCCGTTCCAAAAGCCTTGAATGCAGATAAAAAACGTCGCCCGGATACGCCTCGCGGCCCGGCGGCCTTTTTAGTAAAAGCGAAATTTCCCGATATGCCACCGCGTGCTTGGATAAATCGTCGTAAACCACCAAGACGTCTTCTCCCCGGTCCATAAAGTATTCACCAATGGCGCAGCCGGCGTAGGGCGCGATAAACGACATCGAGGCCGGGTCGGAAGCGCCGGCAAAAACCACGGTTGTGTAATCCATGGCTCCATATTCTTCAAAAATGTTCACGATCTTGGCGACTTTGGATTCCTTTTGGCCAACGGCCACGTAAACGCACTTCATCTTCTGGCCTTTTTGGTTGATGATGGCGTCGATGGCGATCGCGGTTTTTCCAGTCTGGCGGTCGCCGATGATCAGTTCGCGCTGGCCGCGGCCGATGGGAATCACCGAATCAATCGCCTTAATGCCGGTTTGCATCGGCGTGTCCACCGACTTGCGGGTAATAACGCGCGGAGCGATTTTTTCCACCGGATAAAATTTATCCGTCTTGATTTCCCCTTTGCCGTCAATCGGCTGGCCCAAAGCGTTAACCACTCGTCCAACCATCGCGTCCCCAACGGGTACGGATAAGATTCGTCCAGTGCCCTTTACCACATCGCCTTGTTTAATATGGTGGTAATCGCCCAAAATAATCGCGCCTAGAGAATTTTCTTCTAAATTCAACGCAACCCCGACAATCTTTTTTTGTCCGGATTCAAATTCTACCATTTCCATCGAAGCCACATCCGGAAGAGCCGACACGCGCGCGATACCGTCTCCCACTTCCAGCACACGGCCAATCTTTTCGATTTCGACCTCTTTGCGGAACTGGGAAATCTTATTTTTTAAGCTTTCGACTATTTGTTGAGAATTCATATTACTGATTACTATCGGCTAAATTATTTTTTAAATTGTTCAATTGTTTTTTTAAACTGGCGTCGATGCGCAGATCTTCGGTTTCGATGATTATTCCCCCGACTACCCGCGAATCTAAGCGCTGCTTGATGGATAATTTTTTACCGGTGATTTTGTTCAGGTCGTCAAAAAGCTGTTTTTCCATCATTCCATCGCGGGCGATGGTGGCGACTGCGGGAATTTCGCCTCTCTGCCGGCTCTCTAGCCTTAAAAACTCCGCTTCGATTTCGTCCCACATTCCCAAATGCCCGTTTTCTTTTAAAATCTCCACGAATTTATTTAAAACTTTCTCACTATCCGCGTCGCGGGTTTCGGAAAGCGCTTCGTATAAAGCGCGGGCGTATTGAACATGAGATAATTTCATCTTTTTAAGCCGTTCAAACTGTCTTTAATTAGCTTGCGGTCCTTGTTTTTATCCAATTTTTCGGCAAGGATTTTTTCCGTGGCCGCCGTAACCAAACCGGCCAGCTCCCCCTTCACTTCAGCGAGGATTTTTGACCTTTCGGCGGAAATGCGCTTTTCCGCGTCCGACGTAATTTTTTCCGACTGAACGCGTGCCTCTTTGAGGATTTGAAGCTTTTGATCCGCGGCCGCGACGCGGGACTTGTTCAAAATCTCGTCCGATTCGTTTCGAGCCAGGGCGATTTGCTGCTTTCTAAACTCTTCCAGTTGGGCAACCTGCCGCTTAATTTCTTCCGCGTCTTTAAGCGATTCCTCAATTTTCTTGGTGCGATTCTGTAAGGCGTTGGTAACCGGCGTAAACACCCATTTCCAAAGCACGAAAAGGATGATGCCAAAATTCACCAGTTGGGCGATAAATAATTTCCAATTTATGCCTAAAAGCTGAAAAACATTTCCAGACTTGCTTTCTTCTCCCGCGGCCTCAACCGCGGCGGCCTCAACCAAATGTAGAATATGCGTTAAATCTATCATAATTTACTTAGAGAATAACTTGTAAAACCTTTTTTACAGTTTAATTCCAAAGGCCGAGGGTTCGGCCCCTGGCATCGAAACTACAAGATAAAGGTAATGACCAGCGCGTAAATGGCGATAGCTTCGGCGAACGCCATGCCCAAAAGCATCGGCACGAAAAGCTTGTCAGCCGATTCCGGATTGCGGCCGATTGACTCCATAGCCTTGGTGGCGGTACGGCCGATGGCGATGGCCGGAGAAATTCCGCCGACCGCGATGGTGAAAGCTTTGGCTAAAGCCACGATACTTTCCTGTTCCATAATATTTTTCCTTTCTTTACTTCGATGGATCTTTGCTTTAATTATGTTTTATGTCCTCGAAGTAAATATTAATTTACCACTTCAAATCTACTAATGAGACAAATCTACAAATGTCTACGAATAATCTTTTTTAAAATTTGTAGACATTTGTAAATTTGTGAAGATTTGTAGATTTGAACATTAATGCGCCGCTTTTGGCAATTCCATTGTCGCGACCGTCAGATAAACCAAAACCAGCATCGCAAAAACCGTTGCCTGAATGGCGCCGACCAAAAGTTCCAAAAGCATAAAGGGCAGCGGCACAAAAAAAGCGACGAGTCCGCCGATCACCGTCATCAGCACCTCACCGGCAAAAATGTTGCCAAACAACCGCAAGGAAAGGCTGGCGACTTTGGCCACTTCGGAAATTATTTCAATAAAGCCGACGAAAAATTCTATCACCGCCGTCAGAATTTTTGTGGGGTTGAAACTTTTAAAGGCGTTAAAGATATCGCCGAGTTTTATAAATTTATTAGCGTAGCGGAAAAATCCGATGGTCGCCACCCCGAAAACGTGGGAAATCACCACCCCTAAAAGCGCGATAGCTAGGGTAGCGTTCAAATCCGTTGCAACCGGACGAAATATCGGCACCAGCTCTTTTTCCCCGTGGACAACGTGCCAAACGCCGATCGAGCCGACGCCGGGCAATAGCCCCATCCAATTGGAAATTAAAATGAAAAAAAATAAACTGCCAACAATGGGAAGGAATTTCAGGGTTTTCTGCCGGCTGCCGGTAACCTGGTCGAAATATTTAAACAAATATTCCAAAACTGATTCGGTAAAATTTTGAAGCCTCCCTGGTCTTTCTTTGTTAGCTCCGCGCAGTAAAAGCCCCAGCGACATGAAAAATATGACGGCGATGACCGAATTAAGGTATGTGTTGGTAACGGGAAAACTGCCTAAATGGAAAATTGGTTCTGCGGCTAAAGGTGGGATTGCGTAAAGCATTAGTTCTCTTAATCCGTCATCCCGACCGAAGTGGAGGGATCTTTCCGTAGAAACGATTGTTTTTGGAAAGATTCCTCGACAGGCTCGGAATGACAGTTTTTTTATGATTTTTAAATGTGAAAGCCCTAATCTTTGCTATCGCTTTTCATGGCTTTAAAAATTTCTGAAAACCTTCTGGCAAGCCAAAAAGTGGATAAAGCAATGGCCGACAGCAGACCGATAATTTTAAACAGGGCCCGAGTCTGAAATTTAACATCCAAATATTTGCCCAAAAGTCCCAGTGCGACAATCGGCAGCGCGATGATAAACCCCATCTCTAAAGCCAGGCTTACCGCTTTCCATTTTGTTAAAGTCTTGTCAGTTTGGCTGTCCATACCCAGTATATCAACTTCCAGATGCCTTCGCCCGGTGGCGGTGATACTGGATTAATCTTAAACCAAGGAATCTTCGACCTTGA
>JBBUGP010000116.1:0-1926 GCA_038077895.1 Patescibacteria group bacterium | reverse complement strand
CCGCCGCCGAGATCCAGGACAACATCGCTTTTTAAAAAATTTACTTTGCGGGCGATATCGGCGAAAGTACGCTTGTAAACGTTGCGGTCGAAAGAAAACATCCTTGCGTTTGAGAAAATCTTCTTTTCCGCCAGCTCGTTAAAAAATTCAATGTTGCCCATAGTATTATATCCGATTGACGACATCGACAATGTTGTTTATTTCCGTATTACCCAAACCTTGATGGCAGGGCGCGGCCAGGCATTTTTTATAGTTGGAGGCGAAAACATTGCGGTTTATGTCGAAATGCAAAATATCCGCGAAAATATTCTTTCCGGAAAGCGCCTCGCGGGCCGGCGCCAATTTTTCTTCGGGCAAAAATACGGGCATTAAAAATGGAATGGGATCGATCTCCTCTTCCCGCTCGGCAATTAAATATTCCTTCTTGATGGAATTTTTTAAGGTCAGGTAATTCTGTTTTCTCGCTCTCTGGTCGCCTTCAAACTCAGCCTGATTGGCCGGCAGATAACCTAAATATTTCGAGCTAAGATTGGGATAATGAATGCTCTTAAGATACACGATATCCAGCCAAAACCGCGCTTTGGCCTGATCAAAACTTTTCTCGGCGATTCTGCCCGCCACAAAATTGAACAGCCGGTTGGAAAAGTTGTCTTTTTGCGCGCGTTCTTTTTTCGCAAATTCGATGAATTGCGCGTTATCGGAAACCAGAACTCCGCCCAAATATGTCGGAAATAGCTTAGCGAAGCTGAAAAACGCGGCTTGGCCAAAGGTGCCCACCAGCCTGCCTTTATATTTTGAACCAAAACTATGGGCGCAATCTTCGATGACGATCAGATTCCTGCGCGAGGCTTCGGCCAGCACCTCATCCATTTTTTGCGGATAGCCCCATTGGTGGAAAACCAGCACCGCCTTGGTTTTTTCATCCACCTGCTTCACCGGAAAACCGGAAACGTTGGTGATGTTCAAAATCGCCTGGCATAAAAAATCCGGCACCAGCACGTGGTCGCGCCTGGTCAGCCCGAAAAATTTCAAGGCCTGATAATATCCCGCGCGGGCCGAAGCTAAAACCAAAGCCGGCCGCTGGTAAAACCGCGACAAATAACTCTCGATCGTTTCCATGCCGCTGCGAGTGGAATGTTTGGGCGGCTGGTTGTAGGGATATTCGTTAATCATCTTTGGCGTTGGCTTTGAAGCCTATTTGAAAAATCTTTTTTGGCTGTCATCCCTTCGGGAGAACACCCGCGGGGTGACAATTTCAGAATTCTGCCAGCCTGCCCGGATGCGCATACGTCTTACGTCTAAGCAGACGGGCGGGCTGGCAGAATCTCAGACAAAAAATTATTTTTTCGAATAGGCTCTGAAAAAATTCTTAATCGTTTGGCAGACAAAATTTATCTCTGAAGCGGTTAATGTAGGATAGCAAGGCAGGGTCAGACAGGACTTTTGATAAATTTCTTCGTTTAACAAAGCAAGTTTGGCAAAACCGTGCTTGCGCCAGTAAGGATGGGCGTACACCGCCGGGTAATGAAAATTTACGCCCACACCCTTGCTTTTCAGCCAATTAACCAGCCGGTCGCGCATTTTGAAATCAGCCGTTCTGATGACAAACAGATGCCATGCGGAATAGTTGCCGGCAAGTTCATTCGGCAAAATTACGCCTTTGAGATTTTTTAGAGCTTTTTCATAGCGGCTGACCACCGCACGCCGAGAGCGAATAAACCGATCAAGTTTCGGCAGTTGCGAGCTGCCCAAGGCCGTCTGCAGATCGGTTATGCGATAATTGTATCCCAAATCCGTCATCACGTTTTTTCCGTCTTTGTCCTTATGAATGCCGTGGGAGCGCAGGGAAAGCAATTTTCGATAATATCCGGCGTCGCTGGTTAAAATCGCCCCGCCTTCGCCGGTGGTGATGGATTTGACCGGATG
>JBBUGP010000115.1:0-5803 GCA_038077895.1 Patescibacteria group bacterium | reverse complement strand
CAATTACAGAATTTTGTCGTCTTGCCGCAAAAAATTTTTCGGCTTAGTATAACTAAACCTCAAAATTTATTTGCGTCAATCCGGCTCAAAATTCTGAAATTTCGCCTAAAAAGCAAATTTTGAGATAGGCTCTAGAAAGCTTTCTTTTGTTAAAAAACCCTTCTTGTTTAGAAGGGTTTTTTGGCAGGGTTAAAAATTTTTTTGATGGTGAATTAAAAATACTTCATACAAACTGTCATTGCGAGCCCCAACGCTTTGGTCGGGGCGCGGCAATCCCGTCGCTTTTTCCACGAGATTGCTTCGTCGCGGACTCTTCGCAATGACAAATATTTGAATAACCCAGAGTAATTAAAACCTAAATCTAAACAGATCGTTTCCGTTTAACACGTACATCATCTTATTTGGTTCGTCGACCCAAATGTCTTTAAGGTCGGAGAATTTATCGGAAACCAACTGGGTTGCCAAATCCCCTTGTTTGCTAAAAATTAAGATTCGGGAATTTTCCGGCTCCGTGATATAAATATACTGGTAATTCGCGCTGGTAAAAATTCTCTTGGCATTTTCTAGCGGCTGGCTTAAGACGGCGAGATTAAAATCCTGTTTTTGCCCTTTGGAAAATTTTACAACTGAGTCGGGCAGTAACACGAAAATATTGCCATCTACCGCCAAATCTTCCGCCAAGGAAAAGTCGAAAGGTGTTTTAAGCCAAGATTCTATGATGGAAGAATTGCCGTTGGCGGAAGCGATTCTTAAAATTTGAGAGTTGGTTTTGTCGACAGAATAAAATCTGCCCGCGTAAAACTTTAAACCCGAGAGGTTCCGCTCCTCGAGTTCCCTGGTGTCGGTTGAAAACATCGGCGCAAGTTCCTGGGTGGCTGCGTTTAGTTTGAAAAAATTACCCATGATGCTGACAAACAGCATCGAGTCCTCAGAAGCAACGTAAGCGCCCGAGAGAATATTTTCGGTCATAGGCGATGTCAGGTTGATTTTTTCAACCCTTGCGTTTTCGTAGAATTCAAAAGAGTCGGTAAAAGAGTTAAAGCCTAAAAATCCAATTTCCGTTTTTATTAAGCGGTCGGGGGTTGCTTCGAATTTTCCGATACTTTCAACTTCGCCGATGGCGGTAACCTTGTTGATTTGGTTTGTCAACTTTGAAATTTTTTCCGAGGTTAGATTATGTTTCTCGTTAAGCTCGGGAATATTTTTTATATCCGTGACTTTTTGGGCTTCTTCAATTTTTTCCACGGCATCGCTTAAAGCTTTAGTGGCTTTATTTTGGTCGCCGTAAATTAACGCCGCTTCCGCGTCTGTGGCGCGGGTAAAAGCTTCTTCCAAAAGCGTCGCCGCTTCCCCCCGTGATTTTTGCTCTTTGTTGCGAATGTTGAAAAAGGCGACGTTTATGGCGAGCAGCACGGCGAGTGTCAAAAAAGTCCAAAGCAGAGTTTTTTTCTTGATTTTTCGCGCCGGCAATCCAGTTGGCTGGAGGGAAGATTCCGCGGTTTCAGCACGTAAGCGGCGCGGGGTTTTTCTGAATAATTTTCCGGCGATTTGATAAAGAGAAGTAAAAAACCAGCTAATAATTTGCCAGATAACCGCGCCGAAATTTTTAGTCGTCCTTCCGATCCTTTGGCGCGAGTTTTCGCTTAAGGTTTCCCTGTCTTCAATAATTGAGTGGCTGGAGGGCGACATCAACGGCTGTAACTCGGCATCGGCAAGTTCCAGTCGGCCGCTGATTTTTAAGAGCAGAGTGCCAAAAGCCTCGTCCGGCAAAGCGTTTTGTTTCAGGATTGCCGTCAAGTTTCGTCCCGCGTCTTCCAAGGCGCCATGTTCAAGCGCCTTGCTCATTTTATCCAGCGAGAGGTAATTATATAAACCGGAAGTGCTTAAGACGGCCACGTCGCCGTCGTTTAACTGCCCCGAAGTGAAATTGGAAAAAGTTTTCAGGGGGTGCGGGGAAAAACCGGAAGATACTTCGTCGGAAATATTGGAAAACTCGCTTTTGCGCAAAAGAAATGCGGAGGCGGAGCCGGTAACGGAAATATAAAGGACGTTTTTGGAATAAACTCCGATTAAAGCGTTGAGCTTTTTATACCAGCCGACCATGCCCTTCCGCACCAAGGTGGAAAGCTGGTTGTTCACGTTTGTCAGCGCTTTTTCAAAAGTCGCTTCGCTTATCGAAGTCTCCCCCGAGTAGCTGGCCTTTAAAGTTTTGGCGATGGTCCGAGTCAGTTTTTCAAACTCCTCGAGTTTTTTTGGAGCCGGAAATTTCCTATCACCCTTGATTTCTATCAATAAAAAAAGATGAATAAAATCTTCGGAGCGGATTATTCCCTCGTAAAGCGAAACAAAATTTAACGCATGCTTATAATTCGGTAAAAATATTTGATGGATGTTGAGTTTGTTTCTCATAGATTTAGTTTCAGTTGCAATATAATATAATTTTCGTTTTTGGTCAATTTTTAGTTACAAAACTTCCTAATTACTTGTCATTGCGAACCTGCCTGCCGGTAGGCAGGGAGTCTGCGACGAAGTCATCCCTTCGGGAGATGTCCCGGAGGGACACAATCCCGTGGAAAAAACGACGAGATTGCCCGCCTGCCAACGCCTTATACAAAAACTGGAGGAGCGGCGGAGTTCTTTCAAACGTCCCCAATTCTACCAAACCAGCATTATGGCACTGGTGGGCAGGCTTCGCAAATCCTCGCAATGACATTGATAAGAGGTTAATTTCGCTATTCACGGTTTCCACAGTTGCGGTTTTTGGGGAATTAGGCTATAATATCGGCGTATTTGATTTATCAAATTTTATTGGCTAGCATCCTTAAATTATGGATCAAATAATTCAAGACAGAAAGGACAAGCAAAAGGTTTTAACGGTTTTTCTGGAATACCCCGAGCGCTTCCTCTCTTTAAGAGAAACGGCAATGCGCGCCGGAGTTCCGCAAGAAAGGACTAAGCCCGCGATTTCGATTTTAGAACGGCATGGCGCGGTTAATTCTACCGAAAAAAAGCGCTTGCGATATTATCAGATTAATAAGCATTCGGCGCTTTATGCCGAGATGAATAAGGTTTTTGGGTCGCAAGCCAAAACTTTAGAAAAGGATTTCATCACCAAATCGGTACTGGGCTGCGGCAAAGTCAAGTTCGCCGCGCTGACCGGCGTTTTCGTCGGCGAGGTGAAATCCGACGTGGATCTTTTGGTGGTAGGCAAGCTGAGGCTAAAGCGGTTGGAAAAATGCGTCAAAGCCTTGGAAAGAATCGTTGGCAACGAGATTAACTATACGGTGATGGCGGAAAAAGAGTTTCGCGAGAGGCTTTATACCTTCGATTGGTTTTTGAAAGAAATCCGGGAAAAAGATCCTGTTATTCTGGTTGACTTGATAACTAAAAAAGGCAAGCGCCGGGGAAGGTAGAGCTTATTTCAAAACTGCCATTTTTTAGATTTTTCAATATGAATTTTGAATCGCAAATCAAAAGTTTTTACCAAACTTATTCTGCGCAGCTTTATTCTTTGTATTATCAATTCTTAGATTTTTTTCCTCCGCAGATGCACGGCGCGGTTTCGTTTGTTCTGGCGATACTTTTGATTTACGCGATTTATAAGGTTTTAAAACGGAATTTTGGTTTTCTCATTCTACTGGTCCTACTTTTGCCCCAAACCGTGCCGATGCTAAAGTCCATTTGGGAGAATCTGTTGGGAGTGCTTAATTTCCTACTCAAACGGTAGGGGGAGATACTTAGGAAGAAAGTCTAGCGATCGGATTCTACGCGTTATTTTTTTAACGCATTTTTTTCAAGGAGGAACAGGCGTGCCTGAACCAGGGTCTGCCATAAAGCCTGTTAAGCCTCGTGCTATCAGGAAGAAGTCTATCAATGATTTGCCCAGCGCCGCCGTGCTGTGCGGTTATCTCGACGACGACGAAGTGGACGATCCTTACTCTTTTTGCTATCGCCCGCGGGTCTCTGTTTTTTAGGCATTTTTGCCCTAGCAAATATTTGTCGTTTTGCGGGGGTTTTTTATTTTCATTGGCTTTCTCCTCCCAAACGCTCCCTTCAATATTTTCTCTCCCCTGGTTACAGGGGAGACGTCCCGCTCTTGCGGGACAGAGAGGTCAAAGGAGGAGATTAAGAGGAGGTTTTAACTGCATTAAATTTTCTTGTGGATAACTGTATAATTCTTAAGAATTTTACCTCTTGACATAAGGTGAACGAACGTATACCATAGAAATAAAGTTAAAAATCAAAGATCAAAAGTCAAAACGATAATTTAAAATCCAAAATTTATGAATTACAAAGGTACAATTATTGAGGAAAGTTTAGCGAATAAAGATATTTTACGGCACGTGAAGATTTTAGGCACCAAAGTCGAACAAACAACCGACGCGCATCAGACGCCGTGGCTTAAGCAATGGACATTGCATAAAGTGGAACTTCCTGAAGAAAGCGCGGAAGACATAGCTCGGGAACTAAGCCAGATTTTGGATTACAGCCACAAGTCCGCTTGGTACGCGGATTATAAAAATTCTCAATGGCATTACATAATTTTTAAGAACAAGATTTTTAAGGTTGATCGCCATGATCCTGAAGGGCATCGGCAGGCCAAAGAATACGGCTTAGCTCTAGGCATTCCCGAACATCAGGTAGATTTTTCCCCGGATATAAATTGAATTTTAAATTCCCCTCTTAGGATAAGAGGGGTTAGTGGAGTTATGAAATGAATAATTTAAACGATAAACAAAATAAACTTCTTGTTTTCATCAAACAAACTCTTTCCGAACGCGGTTTTCCGCCGACGGTTTCGGAAATGGCTAAGCAGATTGGAGTGAAATCCAAAAACGCCGTGGCCAAGATGCTGAAAAAACTGGAAGCTTTGCAATTAATCGAGCGCGACAGCACGGCGCGCGGCATTCGGATTTTAAATCCGGAAGGAGATTTTTTGGGCGCCAACGACATAGCCGTGCCGCTGGTGGGCGCGGTAGCGGCAGGCAGTCCGATTTTGGCCGAGGAAAACGTGGAAACTTGGATTAACCTGCCCGGCACGCTTTTGCGCCGCCGGAAGGACGTGTTTGTTTTAAGAGTTCGGGGTGAGAGCATGAGAGACGCCGGAATTTTGGATGGCGATTTGGTTATCGTCAATCCGGTGAAAGAATCGCGCAACCGCGATATTGTGGTGGCGCTGATTGACGGCGAAGCCACGGTTAAGCGTTATATCGAAATTGAAGGGCGAAAATATTTAAAGGCGGAAAATCCGAAATACAAAAATATCCATCCGCAGTCGGAATGGACCATTGCCGGAAAAGTTGTGGGCGTGATAAGGGATATGCAATAATAAAAAATTAAGTTTAAAACTATGTCTCATCTCGATAAACAAAAATTTGACGCTATCGATAAGCTAAAGGGATTGTGTGAACGCTGTGCCGGCGAGGAAGAGCACGATTGCCCGGTGGCGCGCTTGATCGCTCAAATTCGCGCGCTTTCCGGCATTCCGATTATCGTCAACGACCGCCTGCGCCATGTGATGTTTACATAGTTAGAATTATGAATAAAGAATCATGAATTATGGTTCCTCATAATTCGTTACTCTTAGTTCTTGATTTAATATGCTGGAAGATAAGAGGGCAATTAAAGTATCAGCTATTTTTGACGCTAAAGGGTTACAACCCACAGCTTTTGAATATGGCGGCCGCGATTACGCGATAAAAAAAGTTAACTTAATGCATTCCATCAACGACGGCGCGGTGCGGATTTATTTTTTTTCCGTTTCCGACGAAGTGAATTTTTGGAAATTGGGATTCAATACGGA
>JBBUGP010000114.1:0-5109 GCA_038077895.1 Patescibacteria group bacterium | reverse complement strand
AAATATCAGGATGCTTTTTAGCGTATTCCAAAAAAGCGTAATTCACTTCTTCAACCGTAGTCTTTTTTGCCAGTAACACCGTAAAATCGGAAATAGAACCGGTGGCCACCGGCACGCGCAAAGCTAAACCGTCAAAAACTTCTCCAAGCGGCGGAATAACCGACTTTATCGCCTCGGCCACGCCGGAGCTTGTGGGAATGATGTTTAGGGCCGCGGCGCGAGCGCGGCGCAAATCTTTTTTTAGCGCCGGCGGCGGGCCGTCCACTAAATTTTGCTCGGCGGTATAAGCGTGCACCGTGGTCATCATACCCTTGAGGATTCCAAAATTTTTATGCAATACCCAAGCCACCGGCGCCACGCAATTAGTGGTGCAAGAGGCGTTGGAAATGGCGTCCTGATTTTTATATTTCTCGTCGTTCACCCCAAGCAAAAAAGTTTCTATGCCCTCACCTTTTATGGGAGCCGAAACAATTACTTTTTTCGCGCCCGCGGACAAATGCGCCCGAGCCAAACCGTCTTTGGTAAAGCGCCCAGTGCATTCCAAAACCACGTCAACTTTCATGGCCTTCCAAGGCAACAAACTCGGGTCTTTTTCCGCGACAATCGGAGTTTTTTTCTTGTTAACAATCAAATTTTTCTGGTCAAACTCGACCATCGCGCCAAACCGGCCGTAAACCGTATCGTACTTTAGAAGATAACTCAGCGTCTCGGTATCCATCAGATCATTAATGGCCACAATTTCCAAGTTTGGCTTTTTGGTAATAATTTTAAATGCCGCCCGGCCAATGCGGCCAAAACCATTTATAGCTACTCTAATTTTTGCCATTTTTTGTTTCAAATTAATTGATTATTCCGCTTATATTATAAAATATTCAATAGAATTTAGCAATTTAATATGGCTAACCGAAATTTGACAAGGGGACTCCTCGCGCAACGCGAAGAGTCCCCTTGTCATTTGATAAATATCGCGCTTTGTTATTTAAACTGCTTAACGGCGAATCCGGGATGCTTTTTTAAAACATCCAACAAACGGTTTTTGGTCAGTAACCCGTTCTGCACGCCTATTTGCGCGATCTCTGAGGCGGCGTTGACCGATCCCCAGCGCAAGGCTTCACCCAGAGATAAACCGGTAACCAAAGCCGCGGTAGTACCCGAGGCAAAAGCGTCGCCGGCGCCGGTGGCGTCCACTCTTTTAGCGGGAAAAGATCCAATCTTCAGAAATAACTTACCGTCAAAAGCATAAGCTCCTTTAATTCCGTCGGTTACAATCGCGTTTTTTGCCCCTAAAGAGTTTAACCTGGCCAATAAACGCTTGGCATCTCCAGTCTTTCCGCCAGCGATTTTTTGCGCTTCTTCGAAGTTAACAAAAAGCAAATCCGTATATTTAACCAGCCTCCTTACCGCCGCGATGGAATGTTTTAACTGCCGCGTGCCGGGATTGAAGGCAAGCTTAGCAGCGCTTCGCGAGATTAAGGTTTCCACTCCTTTGTAAATTTTTTCATACCCGGCGCCTAAAGAAGTTAAATAAACCCATTTAGATTGAAGTCGGTTGGAAAAATTGTAATTCTTCCGGGAATGATAAGTTAAGATAGTCCGCTCGCCGCCCGTGACAATGACGACGCTTTTGTCGGTCTCAACTCCGTTTTGGACGCGAATCTGAGACCGATCGATATTTTCACGCCTGATATGTTCCAAAATCGCGCTACCGCCGGCATCTTTCCCCACGCAAGCGTGAATTCCAACCTTTAAACCCAAACGCCGAAAACCCACGGCGGTATTCAGTGCGTTACCGCCGTAAAAAAATTTGAATTCTGAAATTGGAATTTTTTGGGCGTAATTCAAAACTAATCCGGCGGATCTGCCTGCCTGTGCCGGTGCTATTCTATAATCCTCGACTCTGACGAAATAATCTATCTGACAGTCGCCAATTGTAACAATGTCGAATTTCATAAAACTTTCACTCCAGAAGTCCCGCCGGTTTACCTGGATGCGCATACGTCTTCGTTTTAAGCAGACAGGGAAACCAGCGGGACTCAAGACTTATTTAGTCTAAAGAAAAAAATAATTACTTCTTTTCCTCAATCTTTCGAATTTTTTTGATGCAATTATTGCAATATTCCACTCCGGAAAAAGAAGTCGACAACCAGGTTGAAACGATTCTTTTGGCCAGTTCCAAGCTTAAATTTTCGCTGGGCAGACAGATGATATTGGAATTATCTTCCAAACGGGTCTTTTCGGCAACATCTTCGTTAAAAACCAAAGCCGCGCTGATATTTTTCACTTTATTGGCGGTAATGCACATCCCTTGTCCGGTCCCGGAAACTAGGATGCCTCGCGAATTAAATTCTTTCGAAACTTTGGAAGCGACGTCCAGAGCGTAATCCGGATAATCGATGTGCATATCCTTTTCCGGACCGATGTCCGAAACTTTATAGCCGCGCAACAGTAAGTATTCCTTTAAACCGTCTTTTAATTCAAAGCCTGTGTGATCGGATGCGATGTAGATCATATTTGATAATTTATTTTAAAATTTTGACGATTTTTGAAAACTCTTTGGGATTAAGGCTGGCGCCACCGACCAAAAAACCGTTTATGCCGGGCTGTTGTTTCATTTCCGCCGCAATTGGGCCTGTTACGCTTCCGCCATAAATTAGCGGGGTTGATTTGGAAAATTTGGCGCCATATTTTTTATCTAAATTTTTTCGAATTAGCTCGGCAATTTCGCCCGCGTAGGAAGCGGAAGCCGGCCGACCCGTACCTATGGCCCAAACCGGTTCGTAAGCTATGATCATCCCGGTTTTTTTCAGAGCAGAAAGCGAGATGCCTTTTAAATCATTGTTTAATTGCCTGCCGATCAATAAAGTGATTTTTAATTTTCTCTTTCTGGCCTCCATACCTCCGCCGACGCAGAGTATCGGAGCCAATCCGGCTTTTATAAGCGCTTTTATTTTCTTATTGATTATTTCGTCCGTTTCGCTCCATACTTCCCTTCTCTCGGAATGCCCAACAATCACATATTCGGCGCCGGAATTTTTGAGCTCGGCGGGCGAAACGCCGCCCGTATACGCTCCCCGATCTTCCCAAAAACAATCCTGCGCGCCCCAATGAAATCTATTTTTGAACTGCCCGACAAGCCCCTTCAAAAATACGTCCGGCGGGCAGACGACTATTTCCGCGCCTAAGGGAGCTGTCTTGGGATAATCTCTTAGAATTCGCTTAGACTGCTTATAGGTCGCGGGATTAAGTTTCCAGTTGGCGATGATATAATTTTTCATTCCTTTGCGTCTCCCGCCAGAAACTCCGCCGCTTGTTCGGGCGGCATTAAATTCACGTAAATTTCCGTACCCAGCTCCAGTCCCGCCCAAATATTTATCCGCGGCAGAATCACCAAATGCCAATGATAGGCCTTATCGTTGTGGGCGATATTTTTGCTTCGAGAAAAAGGCATGGTGTGGATGTAGTAGTTGTAAGCGGGATTTCCGAGTTTGGAATAAAGTTTGGAAAGCGAAGCTTTTAAAACCGCCGCGAGTTCATAGCGTTCCGCGTCGTCCAAAGCCTGAAAGTTGGCTTCATGGATTTTCGGCATAATCCGCATTTGAAAAGGCATTTTGCTTTCAAAAGGGCAGACAACCAAGTATCGATCGGTTTCCAGCACGATCCTTTTTTTCTCTCCCAATTCGTGGCGAATAATTTCGCAATAGACGCAGGAATCGTAAATATCATAATGCCGGTGCGAGCCGGAAAACTCGGACTGGGTATGGGGGCCCAAAAACGGCATAGCAAAAATCTGGGAATGGGGGTGAAGCAGCGACGCTCCCGCCAGCTTCCCGTGATTTTGGATGATATGCACATACTTAACCGTTTCGTAGCCTTCCAATTCTTTTATTCGCTCAATGTAAACTTTTAAAGTCAGGTCTACCAAATCTACCGACTGCAAGGCCGTCGGTTGATTGTGATAACGGGTTATTAAAACCTCGTGAGAGCCGACGCCGGGCAGGCGGATGTAAAAATTTCGCTCCGGCCGGCCCTGGTTTAATTCCAAAAGCCCGAATTTATTCGGTACGACGCGCACCTGCCAGTCGCTTCCGGAAGGATTCGAGGCAATCTGGGGAGGAGTTGATTTTTCGTTTCCCGGACAGAAGACGCACCTGTCCAAAAACTCCGGGGCATCCTCCGGAACTGCCGGGCCTTGCCGAAAATCATTCGGCCTCGCGCTTCTGTTGGGCGCGATTAAAACCCACTCCTTGGTTACGATATTTTGGCGGAATTCGGACATTAGCGCAGAATTAAGAATTATGAATCAAGAATTAAGGAATTGATCTGATATCAAAATTATGAACCAGAGTATTTTTGCAGGATTCCTGATTCATAATTCGTGATTCTTGATTCTTGATTCTTATTTAAACATCGTCGTGCGCAGTTGGTACATTTCCTTATCGATAGACGCCACCTGGATCGCGATATAGCCGGTTAAGCCGATTAAGGCAAAAATGGCCGCGACGATTGCCCAGATGAGGTAGCGATAAGCTTTTGGCAATAGATCGTTGTTCATTGGTTTTCTTTGGCCGAGATTATTCCATTTTTTGGAAGAAAATCGGTCGATTAATTAATAAATTTAAAAGTTTTTATAATTTGGTCAAACTGCGCCGGGCTACCGGCGATGTAAAAGAGTTTGTTCTTAACCGTGATCAAAATAATTTGCAACGCGTTTCCTGCCGCGTCATTTTTTTCCGATATTCTGATTCCTTTTATTCCGTTGACTGAGATTTCGCTTTCCTGATCTATATTAAGAGAGCTTCGAATCAGTTCCAGACTTTCCGGATTTGCCACTGAAACCGTAATTTCACCCATTCCTTGCAGGTTAGAAAAAGTAATCGTATCGGCGTTCTGGATTTCCAAAGCCCAAGAGTCAGGATATTCCAAACCAAAGCCCAATCTTTGATTTTCGTAGTACTTCCATTGCTTATGAATTGGCGGGGCTGAATTATCACTGCCGGGAGTGCGGATCAGCCAAAAGTAAATGCTCAACGCCGCTGTAACCACAATCAAAGTCAATATCGCTATGCAAAATTTCCTGTAGGATTTTCGCGGCCGGTTATTTTCCGAAGG
>JBBUGP010000113.1:0-1503 GCA_038077895.1 Patescibacteria group bacterium | reverse complement strand
CTCGAACATTTTGCGCGGTAAATTCCTCGCCTTTTTTAATATCGGCTACGACAAATAACGAACGCCGAAAAACCAGATTTTCCGACTCTTCTCTTCCAAGCTTATAACTGACTTGACCGACCGCTCGCTCCACCTCGCGCGCCGCCTTCACCAATTCCGCCAATTCAGCCGGCTCCAGAGAAAACGACGCGTCCGGACCGCCGGAAGCTCGGGAAAGCGTTAAATGCTTTTCAATAATCGACGCGCCCAAGGCTACGGCGGCCACGGCGACATTCACCCCTAAAGTATGGTCGGAAAGCCCGGCAACCACTCCGAATCTTTTCGCGATATCCGGTATGGTGGCCAAATTCATCTCCGCGGCTGGCGCCGGATAAGCGTCAGCGCATTGTAGCACGGCAATCTCCGACGTTCCACTTTGACGCAGTGCGGCTACGGCTTCCGCGACTTCTTGCTCGCTCGCCAAACCCCGGGAAAGAATGACCGGTTTTCCAAGCTTGCCAATTTTGCGCAACAATGGAATATCAGTAATCTCGTAAGAAGCGACTTTATAAAGCCGCACGTCCATTTTTTCCAAAAAATCAACCGCCGTTTCGTCAAAGGGCGTTGAAAACAATACCAAACCCCGCTCTTCGGCATATTTTTTTAGCTTCGGCTGCCATTCCCATGGGGTCGCGGCGGACTGATACAATTCATAAAGCGTCCGGCCTTTCCAAGGATTGTCGGCTCGGATGCGGAAATAATCGGTTTTTAGATTCAAAGTCATCGTATCGGCCGTGTAGGTCTGCAATTTCACGGCATCCGCTCCCGCGCGAGCCGCGGCATCAATAAGCTTTAACGCCTTGTTATAGTCGCGGTTATGATTGCCGGACATTTCCGCCACGATAAATGCCGGCTGTCCCGGACCAATCGCACGTTTTCCAATATTTAGGTTCATACCCAGTATATCAACTTCCAGTGCCAGACGCCTGGTGGCGTCAGCAAAGATTTAATAATATATGAATGAATTGTGTGTTTGGAAAGTAATGATTTTTCTTTGGCGTCTGGCTTATGTCCTTCGAGCCAATTTCCAACGCCTTGAGTGAACTTTATGTACTTTATCGACGAAACTTTCTGAGTTTGAACTAGGAAGGACATTCTGGAAGTTGTATTACTGGGCATAAAATTAATCTAAAAGCTTTTCTATCTGCTCTAAAGACTTAATCTTTACGCCGTCGATTTTGGCGGGATAATAGCTTGGGCGGTCAATTAGAATGGCTTCCAGGCCTGCTTTGCGAGCGGGTAAAATATCAGTTTCGTAATCATCGCCCACGTAATAAATTTTGGAATACTTCGAGCGCTGTTTTCGAAAAACCGCGGTAAAAATTCTCGGATCCGGCTTATCCAGCTTCAGGTCGTGGGAAGAATAGATAAACCGGAAAAACTTTTTTACCCCTAACTTCTCTAAGATGTCTTCCAAAGTATCCGCCGCCCAGTTCGACAACACTCCCAAAGCATAACCGTCTC
>JBBUGP010000112.1:0-3211 GCA_038077895.1 Patescibacteria group bacterium | reverse complement strand
CAAAATTCCATTTTGGCTGTCATCCCTTCGGGAGATCACCCGCAGGGTGACAATTTCAGAATTTTGGCGGCTTGCCGTAATCTGCCAGAGGCGGACGCCTGAAAAGCAAATTTTGAGACAGGCTCTAGGCTTTTCCTTTATTTTTTAAAGCGATCTGATAAAGATCGACGTATTTTTTGGCCGGGAGTTCCCAGGAAAAAGATTGCTTCATGGCGCGGTAGACTAACTTAATCCAGGAACTTTGGTGCTTAAAGCTTTCAATTGCCCGGGAAATCGCCACCAGCAGTTCATCTTTTTCGTAATTTGCGAAAGTAAAACCATTGCCGCAATCGTGCATGGGGTCGAAATCGGTTATGGTATCGTGCAGTCCGCCCACGGAATGGACAATCGGGATAGAGCCATAGCGCAGACTGATTAGCTGAGAAAGACCGCAGGGCTCGTAACGGGAAGGCATCAGATAGAGATCCGATCCGGCATAGACTCGGGAGGCCATTTTTTGGGTAAAGGGGGAATAGATGCCGACCTTGTCCGGGTGTTTTTTGGCGGTTTCTTTGAAAAATTTTAAGTAGTCATCGCGGTCGCCGCTTGCCACAACCACAATCTGCAGATCCAGGTTTAAAAGCGTGGGCATAGATTCCATAATCAGCGCAAAACCTTTTTGTTCCGAGAGCCGGTTGATGACGCCGATTAGCGGAGTGGTTTTATTAATAGTCAGCCCAACCTCTTTTTGCAGCGCCTCCTTATTTTTTTGTTTTTTATCCAAGGAGCGGAAATCGTAGTTGTGATAGACATCTCGGTCGTAAGCCGGGTTGACGACTTCGTAGTCGATGCCGTTGATAATGCCAAAAACCCTGTCTTCGCGGCGCTTTAGATATGGGTCGAGCTTCGCTCCAAATTTCGGTGTGAGGATTTCTTTCGCGTAACGTTCCGAGACGGTGTTGATCACATGGGCAAACATAATGCCCCGCTTCGCGAAGTTGATATATTTGCGGTAGTTCTTTTCCACCGGGGGCGAGCCAACGCCCTTGTCAACTTTATTTTCTGGCGCGTGTTTCAACCCTGGCGCACCTTGATGGTTAAGGTTGTGAATAGTAAAGACCAGCGCGCTTTTTCTAAAAAAATCATCCTGCCGAAACTCAGTTTTTAAAAAATTCGGCACAAGCCCGGCTAGCCAGTCGTGGCAATGGATGATATCCGGTTGAAAATTAAGCGTTTTAAGCAATTGGATGCTCGCCAAGTTGAAAAAAATCCATCGCAGAGATTCGTCCTCCTCGCTGCTGTAAATGTAGGAACGGGAGCCAAAGAGTTCTTCGTTGACGATGAAATAGATCGGCAGTCCGTCCGGCGAGATGAATTTTCGGTAACTCACCGGATAATCTTTTCCCGCGATGTTGACGTATTCGTTTCGGTCGATTGTTTCTTTTTTTAAATTCTTTTTCCGAACCGAGCCGAAGTAAGGAGTGGCCACGATCACTTCGTGGCCGAGGCGCGCGATGGCTTTCGGCAGCGCGTAGCCAACATCGCCCAGTCCGCCGAATTTTGAATAAGGCGAAACTTCCGAGACGATATGAATGATTTTAAGTTTTTTTCCGGTCATATAATTTTCTTTGCCGCCCCGCAGATAGCCAAAGCCAAAGCATCGGCGGCATCATCGGGATGGGGAACGGATTTTAATCCTAAAAGCCTTTGAACCATTGTTTGCATTTGTTTTTTGGTAGCTTGTCCATAACTGGTGATTTGTGACTTCACCTGTAAAGGCGTGAATTCCGAAATCGGGATTTTATTTTTTTGCAGGGTGAGCAAGATTACGCCCCGCGCCTCGGCAACTTTTAGAGCGGTTTTTACGTTTTTCGCGAAATAGAGTGATTCCACCGCGGCGGCGGAAGGGCGCGAGCGGCGGATTAACCGGTTTAAATCATTCGCGATGGTTTGCAGGCGAACGCCGGGGGCATTTTTTTTCGTTTCAATTACTCCCCAATCCAGTGCCCTCAAAACTCCACCCGCTTCTTTTTTAATTACCGCGTAGCCGGTTGTCGCAAGTCCGGGATCGATTCCAAGAAAAATCATAATTGATAACAAATAATTTATAACTGATAACTTTTAGAGATAAATTTTTCAAAACCTCTCAACTGTTTCGAAATATTTTCGACTTTTGCAAGCATTTCTTTATGACCGGCTTCGGTAATATACTGATCATCCAGCGCACAGTCAAGACAGGCGACAACTTCGTCAAGCGAGGTGAGAGATCGGTTAATGAATAAGTTCTTGTCTTTTTCAGTTTTTCGATTCGAGCCCTCTGCTATTTGTAATACTACCGACAATACAGCTCTTCTTATCTGGTTAGTAAGAATAAATTGTTCAGTTTTTGGGAAGCTCTTTGTAAGTTCATTAATTTCTTGCCTTAGAGATCTTGCGTCTTTATAAACCTGCCAATTTTGAAATCGATAACTCATTCTTTTTGGTATAGGTTATCGGTTAATAATTATTAGTTATAAGTTCGCAGAGGTATGCACGGCCAGAACATCCTCATCGTCGGAAAGCGCGTGGAACATTTCCTCGACTTTTCTCTTTTGTTCCGAAGTTAGATCGGTTCCGGATTTGGCTTCCATTATAATTTCCGCGGCCGCGATCTTTACCGGAATCTTTTCCAGAGTTTGTTTAACCCGGTGTAAATCCAAGGGTGCGGTATAAATTTCTAAGCCTTCTTGGCTTTCCCGGACGTCTTCGGCTCCGGCGTCAATGGCTTTGAGTTCAATTTCCGAAAGATCGTATCCGCCTTTTTCCACCAAAATTTGCCCTTTGATTTCGTAGCCCCACATTACCGAACCGGGCTGGCTCATATTACCGCCGTGTTTTTCAAAAATTTTGCGGACGTTGGAGGTCGTGCGGTTTTTGTTATCTGTCGCCGCTTCCACCACGAAAGTCGTGTTAAAGGGCCCAAAGCCTTCATAAGTAACCTGTTCGATGTTCGCGCCGCCGCCTTCGCCAGCGGCTTTTGCCACTGCTCGTTCAATATTTTCCCGGGGCATTTCCTCCGCCCGCGCCTTTTCAATCGCCACGCGCAGTTTGAAGTTGGATTCCGGATCGGGGCCGCCGCCTTCGCGGACGGCAATGGCGATTTGGCGAACAAGTTTAGAAAAAATCGCGCCCTTTTTTTGGTCGCTGATGGCTTTGCCGCGCTGGATTTTTGACCACTTGGAATGACCGCTCA
>JBBUGP010000111.1:5149-6922 GCA_038077895.1 Patescibacteria group bacterium | reverse complement strand
TATAATTATGGCAGGATTAAAAATGCCCAGTATATTTACTATGCAAGTTTTAAAAGCCAAGTTAAAATCCCTCCCCAAAAATCCGGGCGTGTATCTTTTTAAAAACACGGGCGGTGAGATTATTTATGTCGGCAAAGCCAAAAATTTGCGCAATCGCGCGAGGTCGTATTTTTCGCAAGACCACGGACTGCAACCGCGCACTCAAAACCTTGTCGCCGCCATCGCCGAGCTGGAATACATCATTTGCGATACCGAGGCGGAAGCCTTGATGCTGGAAAACAACCTGATAAAAAAATACCTGCCGCGTTATAACGTGCTTTTGCGCGACGACAAAAATTACCAGTTTATTAAGATTGATTATTCCACCGAAATCCCGCAGATTTACACTGCAAGAAAAATCGACGGCGCGCAGCGCCGTCGTCCTGAAGGAGCGCAAGCGACTGCAGGATCCCATCGGGACACAATAGGATCCTTCGCTACGCTCAGGATGACAAAAAAATCTGGACTACAGACTACCAACCACAAACTACAAACTAGTAAATATTTCGGCCCTTATACCTCCGGTCGCGCGGTAAAAGAAACCTTGCGCCTGATGCGCTATATAATTCCTTATTGCGCCAACAAAAAAATCGGCTCGCGGCCTTGCTTTTATTACCAGCTGGACAAGTGTCCGGGCGTCTGCGCCGGAATTGTTTCGCTTGCGGAGTATCGGCAAACTTTAGCCCGGGTGGAAAAGTTTTTAAAAGGCGATTTTCAAGATATTTTAAAAGAATTGAAGGGGCAGATGAAAGCCGCCTCGGAAGCGCGGCTTTACGAAAAAGCCGCCCGCCTGCGCGATTCTATCCGAGCGCTTCAAACCATGCTGGAGCGGCAAAAGATTGTCGGCGCGAAAAGGGAGGATTTCGATACGGTTTCGCTTTTTTGCGCGGGCAATTTGGCGGCGGTAAACTTGTTTCAGATCCGCGCAGGAAAACTTTTGGGCCGGGAGAATTTTTTGCTGGAAAATGCCAAAGACGAAAGCGGCGAGGAAATTTTAAACGCTTTTTTGGAAAGATATTATTTGGAAACATCGGACATTCCTCCTGAAGTCGACGTCCCTAACCTCACCCCGGCCCTCTCCCAGATGGGAGAAGGGGGAAGATATGCTCCTCTCCGCTATCGGAGAGGAGTTAGAGGAGAGGCTGGGAACAAGAAAAAAAATTCAGACGGGGCTTACGAACTGTGGCAACTTGAGAAAGCTCTCTTCGAAAAATCCGGCAAGCGCGTTAAATTCTCGTCCCCTTCCCGCGGGCGGAAAAGGCAGCTTATCAAGATGGGCGAAAAAAACGCCCGGGATTACTTGGAAAAAACCGCCCAAAATTTAAGTCGCGAGCAGGCCGTATTGACCCGCGCGCTGTTTGAGCTGAAAGAAAAACTCAAACTTCCCGACTTGCCCCTGCGCATCGAGTGCTTTGACATTTCCAACATCCAAGGCACGTCTCCGACGGGCTCGATGGTGGTCTTTGAAAACGGCAAACCGAAAAAATCCGACTATAAGCGCTTCGCCGTGCGCTCTCCGGCCACACCAAACGATGTGGGTATGATGAGAGAAGTCTTGGGCCGCCGTCTGTCGCATGGCGACAGAGGCGGCAATTTCCAATTTCCAATTTCTCTCCCTGCGGGAGATCTCCCGAAGGGAGACAATTTCCAAACAAATTCCAAATCCAAAATTCCAATATCCAAACAGGAATCAGAATTCTGGAGATTACCCGATCTTATTGTTGTCGACGGCGG